>JAFVXM010000098.1 GCA_017501205.1 Clostridia bacterium | reverse complement strand
CCATCTGCCACGAACAGCGCGGCACCCTTTTCAAAAAAAACCCAAAAGGTTTTTTTGCCTTTTTATAACAACGCTTGCGCGCTATTAACAAAATTTAATTAGTCAACCTGAGTTACGGTGCAGGATACGGTAATATCAATAGTAGCTGCGTTGCCAGCTTCTGCTGCATCACCAAGATATGTATCAGCAACATCGTTCTGGTATCCAACGATACCGTTCTCAAATTTCCACTCCCAAGACATAGTCAAATAATCAGCAACCTGAGCAGCAGCACCCAAATCAGTGTTTGCTACATACTGCTTGCTATAAGACTTTACAGCCTCTTCAATAGCAGCTTCAAGCTCTGCTACCGTATAAATAACAGCACTGTTGAAGGTTGCGCCGATAAACAATTCGGTATCATTTACTTTGAAAATAATGGGGCAATACTCAACTTCAGGAGTTGCAGGATCATTATCGCTATCAATCAACCATTTTTCAAGTTCAATATCCGCAGCATAGTTTACAATAACAGCAACCTCGGGACTACCGGTAATAGAGAAAGCAGCCAAAGAACCTTTCGTTCCAGGAGCAACAACTTTTTCACCAGCAACTACAGTATTATCACCAGCGATAAAACCTGCATCATCTTTAGCATATAAAGAAGTAAACATAGTGCCAGGAGCTTCTACAGTAACACCAAATTTTGCAACGCGTGCGTGATCGGAACCGCTATCGTTGGTAACGTACTTCGCAAAGGTGCTACCCATAAAGCAGCTGGTTACGAGAGTGAGGATAGCCAGGATAAGGCTGATCCTGAGAGTTCTGTTTTTCATAATAGAAAAATCCTCCAAATAAAAATTTTTAAATTTATAAAATGCCAGCAAAAAGCTGATATTTTTGAATTAAAAAGCGATATGCGCCTTAATTAGCCGTTATTTTGAGAGTTATCAGAGGAGCTATCGTTTGATTTTGCCTTTAATGCTTCAAGCTCCTTACGCATAGCCTCAAGCTCTGCATTGACCTCTGCAGCCTTGGCGTTTGCCTGGCCGACTGCAGCTGCCTGCTTTTGCTTGGCTTCCTTGCGGCGGGTGAGAACATCGTAAACGATGAACGCGATTACGGGTACACCTACCACTACTAATATGCCGACGGGCTTTTGGACGAAATCGGAGAAATATCCGAAGCCTAAAATGTGTGCGCCCTTATACTGCCCGTAATAGTCTTCCTTATAAATGTTGGGGCGGCCTGCATCTTGGTCGCCGATATTGTTGGCATCGCCTTTAGTTAAAAAGTACTTGCCCTTAGAGTCCTCACCCTCGCCCACGATACGGTGGGTGGTGAGAGAGTTGCCCTCTTTATAGGTGATAACGTCACCAACCTTAAGCTCCTCAAACGGGGTATCCACAATGAAGATCATGCAGCCCCTGGGGAAGGAAAGGTCCTCCCACTCGTCATTTTTGTTATCTTCCATTGAGCTTGTGAGAACAACGAGCGGTGTTGTGCCGAAGAGCTTTGGCGGATCATCCGCGCCGATGCCCTTTACGATTATAATCAAGTTAAACACAAGCATGGGAACGAGCACTACTATGAGGGCTATGCCGATGCCCGTAACTATCTTTTGAGTTAGCGTTTTGTTTTTCTTTTCTTCTTCCATAGTCTTTTCCTTTCGATTTTTTTTGAAATGTTTTACTTTTGAATTTATCCCCAAGCTGCAACCGTGGCAATGGTTATGGCAAATTTGGCAGATTAAAATTCACGCCGATTATACACCTTATATAATGAAAAAAAATTTCGCAATTCTTAAACGGGCAAGATTAGCGCACAAGTGGGGCGTTTTTTGCCGAATTTTTCTCGAAATTGTGAAATTTTTTCATATCGTTATTTTTTTAAAACGGGATTTATCCACAAAAAGGATCGCCCTCCGCCCCCGCACCTATCCACAAAAAAAGCAAGACTTAAGGATTGTTTTCTATAAAAAAAGCTCCCTTCTTAAAAAGGGAGCCTTATGTGTTAAGTTCTTGGGACGTTTAGGATTACCTGCGTGTGGAACACTCCGCTCGACGCGAAGAAGCGGCACAAGCCGTGGTGCTTTTCTACAACGCTTTTTATTATGAGAGTGCCCCTACCGCCGCCCTCCTTGTTAGAGCGGGGAAGCTCATCCTCATTGAACTCGATATCTGCCCTACACGAGTTTTTGATGTTTATAAACAGCTTGGAGTGGCGGTGATCACACTCCACCGTGATATACGGGGTGCGGTTTTTGGCGATGTGATCGCACGCCTCAATGGCGTTTTCAAGCGCGTTTGCGAAGATACCCGATAGCTCAACGTCATCAATGGCGAGGTTTGAGGGCACAACGGCGCGTACGGACGTGCGTATGTTTTTACTTTCCGCAAGGCTAAGGTAAGATGAGAGAATTGAGTTGACAGAGATGTTTTTACAGTACTGAACGGGTTGAATTTCCTCAACGCTAATGCCCATTTCAGCAATAAAATCGAGGGCCTTTTGCGTTTCGCCCTGCTGAATCATGCCGGCGAGGATGAGATAGTTGTGGCGGAGATCGTGCTTATATCTGCGCGATTGCTCGGTTGCCTTTTCCATAACCTCAAAGTTTGCCTTCCACACCTTCAGAGCGCGCTCGGCATTTTCCTTTTCAAGCTTGGCGGAAACTGCCTCGCTATAACGCTTTTGAAGGGCGTAGTTATAGAAAACGATCATTTCAACAGCCACACACAAAATTACTATTGCCACGAGGGACGCCGTTGCAAAGTAAATGAAAAGCTGACCGACGAAAAGAAGGACGAATATACCTAAATCAAACAGCAAAAAGCAGACGGCGATAAGCACTTCGCCACGGCGGAAGTCATTAAAGAAGCGCCTTGCCGCACTGTGCATTTTTAAAAGCGGGGCACCTGCGATTAGGAATAGAACGAAAAACTCGCCAAAATAGATGGCGGCGCCAAGCCATTGATTATCCACAACGAACAGCCTTGACAAAAGAAGACAGAGAACGGTGATGATTATTATAGGCAGAGTTTGTATTGCTTCTATAAGTATAACGGGGAAAAATCTATCCACGGATATCGACTTATAAAGCAGGGTGAATATCACAACGACGAAGCTCAGTGCAAAAATGAAGCTTTTGCCAAAATCGAACGGCAAAAAGCTTACTCCCACGAAAATGCCGATTGCGGTAAACGCATAGAGCACGTAAACAAACGCGACCATAGGCCTTTTTACCCTATACTCCGAGAAAAAGTGAATATAAACGATTGACGTCATAACGTAAACCGCGCCCAACGCAACGAAAAATAATTTATCTAACTCAAACATAGCAAAAAAGGGCAACCGAAAAATCAGTTGCCAAAAACGTATTTCATATAAACTTCTTTAAAGTTTTTTGCAAAGCGCTTGGATACGGGAACAGATTCGCCCTTTTCAAGAATAACCTCTTTTGGGGTGATCTCCCTGATGTAATCCATATTTACAATATACGAGTGGTGCGGCTGAACGAAGCGGGAATCGGTTTTGAGGTCGTTCCAGAACTCCGCAGTGGTGAGGTGTGTGGTGATAATCTCGTTTTTCAAATAGAGAATTTGGGTGTGCTCGTCACTTTCGATATACACGATATCGGCGATGAAGATCTTTCTGATACCCGTAACCGTTTTCTTAACGATATACTTAGCCAAATTCCTTTCAAGATTGAAAACTGCCTTATCAAGTGCAAAATTCACCTTATCCTGCTCGTACGGTTTGGTTATATAGTGAGTTGCGCCGAGATCGAAGGCATCGACCGCGTGGCTCTTTGAGGTGGTGCAGAAGATAATTTCACACTGCTCGTCCCTCTTTCTTATATACTCTGCAACCTCCGTGCCTGAAAAGCCGGGCATATAAATATCCAAAAACAGCACGTCAAAACAGCCGTTCTTTTCCACGTAGCCCATAAGGTCAAACGAGGTGGAGAACGACATTATGCTGAAATCGGATCTGCCGTGCTGCTCGCAATATTTTTTAACGCAGGATTCGGCGTATTCCAGCTCGCGCTGCTCGTCGTCACAAATTCCTATTGTAATCATCTACTCCCATTTGCTCCCTTTAAAGGAGCCCCCTTTCTTTAGTATACTAAGTTTGTTTGATTTTTCTTATATTTTAGCAGATATTTATATAAATGTCAACGGAAAAATACGGATTATCGTTCCGTTGACAATCTTCGGGAAATTTTTTGCACAAAAAAACCGCAGAAAAACTGCGGTTTTCGTGTGAGCGCGTTATTGCTTAACCGTTACCTTGGTGATGCCGAAGGGCACGGTTTGATATTCGTGAACAAATCTATCCTCGTTGGGGGTGCCGTAAATATCGTGCATGCGGAAATTATACGGGCCAACGCCGTGGCTTTCGTTCTGGATGCTGTGAAGCGGGCCTATCATATTGCGGAGGCTTGCCGTGAAGGAAAGAGTTATTTGGTTTTCGCCCTCTTTAACCTCTACCTCAACGCTGTTATCGAGGAGGGTGCGGTATTCCTTACCGTTTACGGTTACGACGGCGGACATATATTTGCCTTCAAGGCAAACGGTTGCTTTGCCTGCCCTTGCGTTAAAGGCTGCAGAATAGGTTACCTCGCCCGCAAAGAAGGGATAGCCGCCCTTTGCTACGTCTGCAATGGGTGCGTTTGCTTCGGGTGTGCATATAGCCATATCACGAACGGCAAAGTTGCCCTTTAAGTACAGCTGCTCAATCTCGGTATCAATAACGAGGCAGTTACGCACGCTTTCGGTTGCATCGGGATCGAAAAGCGCATAGCGAACGATGGGCGCCTGGTAAAAATCAATGCAGTAAGCAAACTCGTTAACACCCTTTTTAAGATAGGGCGTGAGATCGCACTCGCTGAACTTTACGTCAAAATCAGACTGTGCGAGCGCAACGGGGTTGCCGTTAACGGTGATATCATAGCTCTTGTCAGTTTCCTTTAAAAGCTTTACGGGAAGAATATCGTTCACGGTAAACTCGTATTTTAAGTAGAGCTTGCCCTCGTAGCTTTCCTTAATTAGCGAATAAAGCACGTCGTATACGTACCTCGGCTTGGAGTAGGTCTTGCCGTCCTTACTCATCCTCACGTAATCAAGCGTGAGGTTGTTTTCGCTTGCGGAAACGAAGGTGAATTTATCGGTAATATCCGATTCCTGCGTGATTTCGGGCACTTCTTCACCGTTTTCAAGCCCCTTTACAAGGAAGGCGGAGCATTCTTTATTGATTACTACCTTGCCGTTGGTCTTGGATGCCTTGCCGGTTAAAACGTCAACCGAAAGGAAGGACGGATCAATCCTTACGGTAGCTTGATCGGCTTCCTCGTTATACATAAACACGTATTCGATATCGCCGATTTTTCTATGGGTGAATTCAACGCCGTCGCCGTCAAGCTGCACGTCGCAGACGCTCTTTATCGCCGCGAAATCGGTGTTGGATTTTAAGCAGCTGAGGTCCGTGGGTACGCCGTCAACGTACTTGGGCGCATCCTTCCAAACAAGAAGCTTTCCGCCCGATGCCGAATACTGCTTTAAAATTTCCGCTGTTTTTGCGTAGACGTTGGGTGCATAAGGAATAATAACGTTTTCGTAACGGCAGTTGCCAAGCACGAGGGTGTTGCCATCTATGCGGCCGTACTTTGCAAGCAGCTTTTCATCGAGGATATGATATTCCACGTTGTAAGCACCGAACTGCTTCTGGAAGGTATAAAACTCCTCGTCTATCTTCTGCGCCTCCTGCTCGGCAAAGCGGAAGTACTTGAGATAAATGCTCGTCATCGGAGAAAGCACGGCTGTTTTAACGGTATCGCTGCCGTTTGCAATAAGATAACCGAGGCGGGTGAAATAATCGTTAAACGTCTTGAAGTCCTTATTCCACGTCATATGATTTGAAAAGCACGGCGGATGATCGGTTTTGCCCTGACCGGACAGACTGTAGCTATACAAGTGGTGACACATGAGGTTTACGCCGTGAACGTACTGCTTTTCTGCAATGGCGCGAAGCTGACGGGGCGTTACCTCGTAGCCAGAGCATCCGTACGTTTCGGTGAGAATCTGTTTTTTGCCAAGCTGAGCGGCAACAGAGCCTATCTGCCTGCCTGATATTCTCGCGGTAGAGCATTTACCGAGGTTATCTATACCCGGAATACCCTCGTGCTCATAAGAAGGCATACAGCCCGCACCGCCCCACATCTGCGTATAGTGAGCGGACTCCTCTACGCTATGCCCCGTGAGAAGGCAACCGTGATCGTTGCACCAGTCGTTTATGCGCTTATAGAAATTGACCGTGTAAAGTTCGTTCATTGCAGCATAATAACGAACGCGGAAGGCAAAATCTCTCTCCTCGTTAAAGAAAAGGTGGATGAGCCCGTCCTTTACGTCCTCGCCGTGGTGAGCTTGAAAGTATTCCTCAAGCATAACCGTATAAGGCGTTCCCCAACGGAAATACTGAGGCTCATCGGTAAAGAAGCCCGTGAGCTCACGGCCAAAGCGATCCGCAAAGCGATCGTAATATTTTTGGTAAGTTTCCTCTATAAACTTCGTTACGACGGAAGGCTTTAAAATATCCGTGTTTGCGGGCGAATACCTGAGATATATATTATAGGTTTTACAACCTTCGTCCTTATACACTCTCAAAAAGTCGCCTTTTTCGCACTTAAACGAACAAAAAGCGTTTTCATCAAAGGTACCCTCTTCCATCTCAAGATAGGTTGCAAGGTTTTCCTTTTCACTTAAAAGCTTGCCGCCGACAAAGCCGCTCGGCCAGCCGTTTTCATCGTAGATCCAGCCGTTCATGCCAAGCTTTTTAGCCTCGTCAAGACACGCTTCAATACACTCAAACCACTCCTCTCCGAGATACTCGGTGGTGAGGCCCATTCTCGCGTGCATTATGAATCCGCCCATTCCAACGTCCTTCATGTTGTGTATCTGCTTGATCAGCTCGTTCTTATCAAGCTTGTTATTCCAGCTCCAAAACGGAACGGCGGCGTAATCATTAAGATTTACACCTTTAAAAACATCGTTAAAGTTTTTCATCATAAACCTCAAAAGATTTTTATTTTATTATTTCTTTTAGCTCTGCCATTGCATCATAGTATCCCTGAAAGCCGCGCCCACACACGGTTATCGAGGCATACTCGCTGACAAAGCTTTTTTTTCTGTAATCTTCACGGCTATTTATATCGGTCAAATGAACCTCTGCCGTAGGTATGCGCACCGCCTTTAAAGCATCGAGAATTGCAATGCTCGTGTGCGTATATGCACCTGCGTTGATAACAATACCGTCGTACCTGCCAAGTGCGCGCTGAATTACGGTGACGATATCCCCCTCGTAGTTGGATTGATAGCACTTTACCGAAACGCCAAGCTTTTTTGCAGACGCCTTAATAAAGCTGACGAGGGACTTATAATCCTCACTGCCGTAAAGATGCTTTTCTCTTACGCCAAGCATATTGAGATTGACACCGTTTATAACGAGAAATTTCATAACAAAACCTCTTCTATCAATTTGACGGCTTTATCCGTTTTTCCGTCGTTTAAAACCGAAAAGTCGCGTATTTCGCGGTAAATCGGCATCCTTACCCGTTCCATTTCCTGCAACGCAAGCGGCGTTGATGACAGCGGCCTACCCTCTGAAGAAAGCTCTGAAAAAGGCCTTTCAACGTGAATTACAAATGAATTCCTCTTCAAAATCTCTCTGTTTTTTTCACGTAAAACAGAGCCTCCGCCCGTTGCAATAACGCATCCTTTCTTTTCGGAAAGCATTTCTATTGCGCGGCTCTCAACGTCTCTGAAATACTCCTCGCCACGCTCGTTTATTATATTCGGAATAGGCATGCCCTCAATTTGTTCAACGAGAGCATCCGTATCAATAAACTCCGCGCCCATACGCGATGCAAGCATTTTGCCTATCGTGGTTTTTCCCGACGACGGCATGCCAACCAGCACGACGTTTGAAACCTTGGTTTTTAAATATCTGTAAATTTGCTCAATTGTTCCACTTGGATATTTGCTTTGACAGAACATCTCTGACGCGTAAACTGCCTGCGCAACGAGCATGGATAATCCGCCAACGCTTTTAATGCCAAGACCCCTTGCCTTGCAAACAAGCTCGGTATTGACGGGGTTATACACCACGTCTGCAACGCCTTCCAAGCGGGAAAACCTTGAAATATCTATGGGAGGCGCACCGTAATATGGGTACATCCCCGCGGGAGTCGTGTTGATTATAATTTGTGTATCAATATAATCATAACAGTTGCTGTAATTTACAGGCGAGCTTCTGCCTACCTTAACTACACTCTTTGCTCCTGCCCTCTCGCATACGAACGACGCGGTGTTAGACGTGCCGCCCGTGCCGAGAATCATAACACACTTTCCGTTTAGCTCAACACCTGCATTTTTAAGCATGTATTCAAGCCCCAAAACATCGGTGTTGTAGCCGATTAGCCGCCTATTTCGCACAATAACCGTGTTTATCGCACCTGCAAAGCGCGCGGTATCATCAATCTCATCCACAAAGAACGCCACCGTTTTTTTATATGGAATCGTTATATTAAAGCAATCGTACTTACCGCTTTTAATAAGCTCTTCAAGATCCGCTTCGTCAACCTCAACCAGGTCGTAAGGATACCCAAGCCTCTCGTGAATAATTTTAGAATAGCTGTGCACAAGCGGCTTTCCAACGAGCGCCGCCCTCATCACGACATCTCCTTGTAGCATCCGAGGAAATTGAATCCCTCAAGAGATACCGACAACTCGGATAATAGATTTGAAACGGCAAACCTTCTCACGTCACCATCAAAATCAAAGAAGAAGGAATACTCACCGACCTCGCCGATAGGCCTGGACTCAAGCTTGGTGAGATTTAACCCCAGAGAGGAAAATCTTGAAAGCAGCTTGTTCAGTGATCCCGTTTCGTGCGGCAGATTAAGTGTTAAGCTTATCTTATCCGCACCGGGATAAATTTCCATCTTGCGCGAAATACATATAAAGCGCGTAAAATTATTTTCGTTATCCTGAATACCCGAGGCAAGAGATTTAAGCCCGTAAACATCCGCGCATTCGGGCGATGATATGCAAGCGACTGTTTTATCCTCACTCTCACTGACCGTTCTCGCCGCAACAGCCGTGTTTTCCACCACGCGCACCTCGATCTCCGGATGGCGCTTCAAAAACTCATCGCACTGGCTAATTGCCTGCTCGTGCGAATACACAACGCGCACGTCACTCAAAGAAGTGCCCTTTTTCGCAAGTAAACTGTGTTTTACCCTGAGCCTGATAGTTCTTACTATATAAAATTTATGCTTTAAAATCAAATCGTAAACGCCTCTCACCGAGCCTGCCGTACTGTTTTCAATAGGCAGAATCCCGTAAGAGCAAAGCCCCTTTTCTATTGCGCTGAACACGCCGTTGAAGTCTTTAAAATAAAGGATGTCACTGACACCAAAAAGCTTTTCGCAGGCGAGCATTGAATATGCCCCCTCTATACCCTGACAGGCAACCGTTGCCGAAACGGGAAACACCTCGGGCGTTTCTTCAATGGCTTTGGAAATCTCGGCGGACAACACCGTGCCCATAACCGAAAGCTGCGTTTGATACGCCTTGCTCACGGCAAACAGCGTTTCAAAGGTCTGCTTGGTAAAGACGATCTTGTCCTCATCCACTCTGCTGCAAACCCTGTTTATCACGCTTTTTTCCCTTCCGTGATCAACAACGGCTTTTCCGCTTTTTGCCTTTTCCTCACCTATCTCTTTTACAACGTTCATCCTCTCGTTAAAAAGATCGGCTATCTCGTTATCAATTTCATCTATCCTTGCGCGCAATTTTTCAATCATACTCACACACCCTTTAAATTATTTTTTTGCAACGCAATTGATAACGGCAAGCGCAACCATGGCCTCAACAACGGGAACAGCGCGCGGAACAAAGCAGCTATCATGCCTGCCCTTTACCGTTACCGTGGTGTTTTCGCCGGTCGCAAGATTTACCGTTCTCTGTGCGATAGATATTGACGGAACAGGCTTAAAAGCAACCCTTACTGTTATCGGCATGCCGTTCGCAAGCCCACCGTTAATGCCGCCGTTATGATTAGACAAGGTTTTAACCTGTCCGTTTTCATCAAAATAAAACTCGTCGTTCGCGCTGCTGCCCCTCATGGAAGCGATATCGAAGCCGCTGCCAAACTCTACTCCCTTTACGGCAGGGATAGCAAAGAGGTTTCTGGATATTTCGCTCTCAATGCTGTTTCGCATGACATCGCCCGAACCCGCAGGCACGCCAAACACAACGCACTCCACAACGCCACCACAAGAATCACCTGCAAGAGAAGCGCGCTCAATCTCCCTCATCATAGCGTTTTTAACACTGCCGTCCAAAAGAGGGAAGCTATCGTTATGAACGGACATTACACCCTCTTCTGTAATGCCGCCAAGCTTGTAGCCCTTGCCGCAAACAGAACCGATGGACTGAATATATCCGCCTATCCTTATGCCCTTTGCCGCCAAAAGCTGAATTGCTATACCGCCTGCTATGCACATGGGTGCAGTCATCCTTCCTGAAAAGCGTCCGCCACCGGAAACGTCGTAATCGCTTCCGTATTTACAAATTGCCGCGTAATCGGCGTGCGACGGTCTGGGACACGTTTTGTATGCCGAATAATCGCTGCTTCTCACGTTAGTATTATATATTTTTGCAACGATCTCACCACCTGAGGTGACGCCGTTTTCTATGCCGCGTTCTATTACCACGGTATCCGGCTCCAACCTCTTGGTGGAATAACATGCTCCCGTTGCCTTTCTTCTGTCAACAAAAGCCTGAAGCTCCTTCATGTCGACAGTCTCTCCAAAGCCGATACCCTCAATGGATACACCTATTGCCTCGGAGTGCGAAGATCCGAAAACCGTAAATTTAACCTTATCCTCAAATAACATCTACAACTCCTCCAAGGGTTCTAAACTGCTCAAAAAAATTCGGATACGATTTGTTCACCGCTTCTATATCGGTAACGACGGTGTCGCCGACACACGCGCCGACTACCGCACCAGACATAACTATACGGTGATCGTTCATACCGTTTATTTTAATCTTATCAGCACTAAAGCTGCCGCCTATAATGAGCTCGTCGCCCTCAAGACGCACAGATCTGCCCAACACCTGCACGATATCAATAATGGCTTGCAACCTATCACTCTCTTTTATCCTGAGCCTTGAAACGCCGCAAATTCTGCTCTCCCCGCTTGCAAACGCACACAAAACGGAAAGAACAGGCGCAGCGTCAATAATGTTTTCAACGTTGAACTCTGCTCCAAAAAGCCGCGATTCCCGCGCGATAAAGGCGCCTTTTTCATTTTTGATGTCGCCACCGAGAAGGCGCATCACGTCGATAGCACGCATATCGCCCTGCAAGGACTGCGCGTTAAGCCCCGTTACCTCTACCCTTCCGCAAAGAAGCCCAAGAGCTAACGGAAAAGCAGCGTTGGACCAGTCCCCCTCAACAGTAACACGATCGGGAGATAAATATTTTTGCCCTGCCTCAACGGTAAAAGACTGCCCTTCCACCTTGACGTCAACGCCAAACGTTTTCATAACGTCAACGGTAATATCCACGTATCCGCGAGATTTAAGCCCACCTTCGACCGTAACAGTTACTTTACCTCCGGTAAGCGGAGCTGCAAGCAACAAGCCCGAAACGAATTGAGAGCTGACGGCTCCGTCAACCACGTATTCACCGGGCAAAAGATGCCCACAGACCTCGAGCGGCAAGCCGTTACCTTTAACACATACGCCGTGCGTGCTCAACACACTTAAAAGCGCATCGTTCGGTCTTTCGGCGAGCCTGCCCTTCCCCGTAAAAATATATTCGCCGCCAACAGCCGATGCAACGGCGAGCATAAAGCGAAGAGTTGAACCGCTTTCAATACAATCCAAAACAGCCTTTTTTGTTTGTTTTATGGGGGTAATTATATATTCATCAATTCCAACAGGCTCAAATTGTGCGCCCATCGCCTTAAGACACCCCATCGTTGCGAGCATATCGTCAGAGCCCGTGATGCCACTCACCGTAACGGGAGAATTGCAAAGCGCCGCGCAGATCATAATGCGATGCGCATACGACTTGCTCGGCATAGCCTCTACAATACCGTTTATTCTACTTTTGCTGACAGCAACGCTACTCATAACAAATCACCGAGAGCGTCAAATGACATACGCTCTATAATAACGTCACCCACCTCGCGAACGAAAACAAGGGATAATCCGTTACCGCTTGATTTTTTATCCGACCTCATAGCATCCAAAAGCTCATCTGCAGAGTATGGGCAGACAGTATCTATTCCGTAATTAGAGAAAACGCTTATTACCTTTTCAACAAGATCCGCGCCGTTGTACTTGCCGACACCCATTTGCAAAATCTTTACAATTCCCTTCGCCACGCAAACGCCGTGAGGAATTGTGTAGCCCGATAGCTTTTCTATTGCGTGACCGACAGAATGCCCAAGATTTAAAACCCTGCGGTATCCGCCCTCACGCTCGTCTTCTGCTACAACGTTTGCCTTTATCTGAACGCAATCGGATATGATATTTACCAAATCAAGCTCGCAAATATCGCCGTTTTCGTGCGTTTTAAGCAACTTGTCCGATTTATCAAGGAAACTACAGCCAAGCGTTTCCCAAAGGTTACCACCTGCAATAAGCCCGTACTTAACACACTCGCCTACGCCGCATTGAACATCCTCAAGTGAGAGAGTCTTTAAAAATAAAACGTCGCACACAACAAGCGAAGGCTGATAAAACGCGCCCATAAGATTTTTGCCCTGCGGCAAATCCACGGCAGTTTTTCCGCCGACCGAGGAGTCAACGGCAGCAAGTAGGGTTGTGGGTATCTGAACGTAGCTAATCCCTCGCATATATAAAGACGCCGCAAGCCCTGCTACGTCACCGACAACACCGCCACCAACAGCGATAACGCCATCGTTGCGATCAAAGCGGTTTTCAGCCAAAAAGGATATTATACCGAGTAATGTTTGAGGTGTTTTATTCACCTCGCCACGCGCAAAGCGGTGGACAAAAACGGCCTTTCCTTCGCGTTTTAGGCCATTTTCTACGCGCAAAACGATATCGAAAGGAACTCCGTCATCCGTGACAACGAGAGCATTCCCTCCATCTATGCGCGAGGAGATTTCACCAAAGCACTCCTCTAAAATATTTTTGCCGATGACCACGTCGTACGGCGCTATAGTCTTTACGTGAATTCTATTCATTAAACACCCTTATATTTTTTTATCTACCAAAGGAAGCATTACCTTAACCCTATTGACAACGTCCTCAAACTGTTCGGGACGAAGAGATTGAGCGCCGTCACACAGCGCGCACTCCGGGTTATTGTGAACCTCTATGATAAGGCCGTCTGCCCCGGCGCCCACAGCCGCAAGCGATAACGGGCGAACAAGCCTTGAAAGCCCCGATGCATGCGAAGGATCAACGAACACGGGAAGATGAGTTTTTTCCTTGACGAGCGGAACAGCCGACAGGTCAAGGGTATTCCTCGTATAAGGCTCAAAGGTTCTAATTCCCCTTTCGCAAAGTATAACGCGGTTGTTACCGCCGCTCATAATATATTCTGCGCTCATAAGCCACTCTTCAACGGTGTTAGCAAGCCCCCTCTTTAAAAATATGGGCTTGTCCGACCTTCCCAGCTCCTTGAGCAGATCAAAGTTCTGCATATTTCTTGCGCCCACCTGAATTATATCCACGTCCGCAAAGAGGTCGAGATGAGCAACACTCATAATCTCCGTAATGATGGGCATGCCCGTTTGCTTTTTTGCCTCAAGAAGAAGGCGTATGCCCGCATCCTTCAAGCCCTGAAAGGCATAGGGCGAGGTACGTGGCTTAAATGCACCGCCGCGAAGAACAGTAGCACCTGCCGCCTTTACAGCTTTTGCGACCTCAACAATCTGCTCCTCCGATTCAACAGAGCATGGGCCCGCAATAAAGGTAAAATTCTTTCCGCCTATCTCGTTATCGCCAACCTTGATAACGGTGTCGTCAGGATGGAATTTTCTGTTTGCTGCCTTGTACGGCTCTTGAATACGTTGAACCTTATCCACTATCTCAATAGAATTGATAAGATCTATATCTACAACAGAGGTATCTCCAACAAGCCCTAAAATGGTGGAGTTTTCACCGTCAACGCGGTTAACGTCAAGACCTAACCCCTTTACCCAGCTTATCAGATTATTTAACTGGCGCTCTTCGCT
Source organism: Clostridia bacterium (assembly GCA_017501205.1). Classification (GTDB taxonomy): domain Bacteria; phylum Bacillota; class Clostridia; order Christensenellales; family Borkfalkiaceae; genus RGIG3732. The sequence goes on along the minus strand of JAFVXM010000098.1, from coordinate 1,340 downwards.
GCCCTTTTTTATTACTACTACCATTGCTTCATCCCAAAAATATACTTATTAATATAGTTTACTATATTAAAATCATTTAGTCAAATATTTTATCAAGGATAGAATTTTTAAAAAAATATATCCTAATCACCGTAAACGGCAGAGTGTAACGCTCGGACAGCAGCGCCCGCATCATCCTCATTAACCCACATATAAAAGCAACCTGCTTTGCTTGAAAAAAAGGTATAGTAAGGCTTGACCTTCGCCTCGCAAGTAGCCCTATAGGCGCTTGTGATTACCGCTTGATCCATCTCATCGCCAACGCTCACAAGGCTTACGAGAGCAACTCTTTCATCCTGCCATTTGACTGCATAGCCCTTATCAATAGCATCTCTAACACAACGGTTAGCTGTGTTTTCCCTCTTTAAAAAAAGAACGAGTTCATCGTCGCTCACATAGCAATTTTCCAGAATTACCCCCCTTTTTCGCATAAAATCAAGCAATTCAAAGGATTCTCGGCCACAAAAAGAAAAGGACACGGCAGAAAACCCACTGCTCTTTAAAACAACACAATCTCGACTTAATCCACTCAATCTCTCTACGATCAGCGTTCCCTCGAACAAAGGGCGGCAAGTGTTCTTTACAACGACAGGAATCCCCCTTCCCTCAAGATACTTAAGCGTTTGCTCGTGCAAAACGGTTGCACCCAACCGCGAGAGCTTTGATAGCCTTTCATAGCTTATTTGCAAAACAGACGAGGGCGACTCTACCAAGCGCGGATCTGCAGTCATTACGCCGTCAACATCTGTCCATTTCTCATAAATCTCTGCGCCTACAGCCGAGGCTATAACTGCCCCGGTTACGTCACTGCCCCCACGGTTAAAAAGCCGTATTCCGCCGCTGGGATAACCGCCGTAAAAGCCGGGCACGACAATCCCCGGTGCCTCCTCAAGCCTTTTTTTTATAGCGATTGCCGTTTGTGCAATATTAACCCTGCCGTTATAATCAATTGAAATCACCTCCGCCGCATCGGCGAAGCTATACCCGATAAGCTCTGCCATAATCCTCGCTGCAATGTATTCACCGCGGCTTACCGCAAAGGTCTCAAAATCATCCGCTCCCACCCTTTTAAAAGCATCGTCCAAGATCGCATCCACATCAACAGTGGCGCCGTGGTCGATTTTTATTTTATTAAACCTTACCTTGATTTTATCGAGCAATTCCTTGCAATTACCCCCGTTTTTCGCACAAAAACAGGCATTGTAGAGCAAATCCGTAATTTTATCATCGCTGTGATTTCTTCTTCCCGGCGCGGAAACAACGACAACTTTCCGCTCAGCATCCTGCAATATAATTCTCTT
>JAFVXM010000097.1 GCA_017501205.1 Clostridia bacterium | reverse complement strand
GGCTCCACCACTATTCTTATCGCTGTAGTTAAGGGTAAGGACGTTACCAAGGAAGCTATCAACGCTGCTATGAAGGCACAGGCTACCGAGTCCTTCGGCTACAACACCGACGAGATCGTTTCTTCCGACGTTATCGGCATGACCTACGGCTCTCTCTTCGATGCTACCCAGACCATGGTTTCCAAGATCGACGACGAAACCTATCAGGTTCAGGTTGTTTCCTGGTATGACAATGAGAACTCCTACACCAGCCAGATGGTTAGGACCATTAAATACTTCGCAGAGCTCAACTAATTTAAGCAACACAAAAAGGCTTTCCGTTTGGAAAGCCTTTTTTATTTGTTTTTGTGTGTTTTATGGGTTATTTTGCAGAAATAGCCTTTTCAATCTGCTCCCTCGTGGGCAGCGGATCAACTGCGCCGTAGCCCGTTGTGGTTATCGCGCCGCACGCGTTTGCACGGGCAAATATCACCCCAAGCTCCGCCTCGGTAAGGGCGTTAATATCCTTGCCTGCAAGCTGGCCGAGCAAGCAACCGAAGAAGGCATCGCCCGCACCCGTAGTATCCACGGGCTTTACGGAAATAGAGCCTACCCTCACAACCTTGCCGTTCAAGCAATAAGCCGAGCCGTTTTTGCCGAGCGTTACGCAAACAAGCTTGCCCTCTGCAACCGATTTGATCTTTTCTTCAAAGGTAGTGCCGGTTGCAAACATATCCAGCTCTTCCTCGGAGAACTTAACGATATCAGCCGCCTGCACGTACTTGCGGTATATTTCAACGGCGTTCTTGCCGGCAAAAATATCGTCGCGGTAATTTACGTCAAGACTGAGCGTCTTTCCCTGCTTTTTTGTTTCGGCAACAACGAAATCCGCTATCCTCTCGCCCTCGTCCTTGCCGAGCATCAACGTGCCAAGATGCACGATTTTTGCGCGTTTTACGGCACTTATCACCTGCTCCTCATCAATGAGGTAATCTGCGGTGTTCTTTCTGTAAAAGCAAAAGCTCCTCTCTCCCTCGCTATCCAGCTGAACGATCGCAAGCGTGGTGTTTGCGCTTTTATCCTCTACTATATCGAGGTAATCAAGCCCCAAACCGTTTGCAAACTGCGAGAGAAATTTGCCGAAGAGGTCATCGCCTACCCTACCCACAAAACCGCTCTCATAGCCTGCCCTTTTAGCCGCACACGCCACGTTGAAGGGGGCACCCCCCGCGCACTGCTTATAGCTTACGCCGTTATCACTATACATACCAAAAAGATCTACTAAAACCTCACCGATGCTGATTACCATAACTTCTCTCCTTTTTAGGCAGTGCGTACCTGCCAAATCTATTTTAATTATAACACATTTTGCACCGCAATGCAATAAAATGCCTTGACTTTATAATCTACATATAATATAATTTACCTCGTACATTTTGAGGTGATTATGAAAAACAACGACTTGAGAGTAAAACTCGGATGCTACGCCACCAACGTTTCGATGTCGGTAATAGGCAACCTTTCGCCCGTGCTGTTTCTGACGTTCAGATCTCTTTACAACATATCCTTCTCCCTGCTTGGATTACTGGTTTTGATAAACTTTGTAACCCAGCTGATAGTGGATTTAATATTCTCGTTCTTCTCCCACCGCATAAACGCACACGCGGCAGTAAAGATGACGCCCGTTCTCACCATCATCGGTCTTTTGGTATACGCGCTTTGGCCCTTCGTGTTTAAAAACAGCGTTTACGTTGGGCTTGTTATCGGCTCGATCATATTCTCGGCATCAAGCGGTCTTTCGGAGGTTTTAATGAGCTCCGTTGTCGCAGCGTTGCCGAGCGACAATCCCGAGCGGGAAATGAGCAAGCTGCACTCCATTTATGCGTGGGGCGTTGTGGGCGTGATACTTATAAGCACGCTGTACCTTCTCGTTTTTAAAAGCGAGAACTGGCAATGGCTTGCACTTTTCTTTACCATCGCTCCGCTAACTGCCGCCGTTTTGTTTTTTGGTGCAAGGCTGCCCAAGCTTGAAACACCGGAAAAGGCCTCGGGTGCAGGCAAGATGCTCAGGGACAAGGATCTGCTCCTCTGCGTGCTGGCGATATTCCTCGGCGGCGCAAGTGAGTGCACTATGTCGCAATGGAGCTCAAGCTACCTCGAGCAAGCGCTCGGCATCCCCAAAATCTGGGGCGATATTTTTGGCGTTGCGCTGTTTGCGGTTATGCTGGGAATTGGCAGAACGCTATATGCAAAGCGAGGCAAAAACATTGAAAAAACGCTGTTTTACGGGGCTTGTGGCGCAGCGGTGTGCTATCTGACGGCGTCGCTCGTGAACGTTCCAGTTATAGGACTTATAGCGTGTGCGCTCACGGGGCTATGCGTTTCAATGCTGTGGCCGGGCACACTTATAGTGGTGGCTGATCGCTTCCCCAAGGGCGGGGTTTTCATCTATGCAATAATGGCTGCCGGAGGCGACCTCGGTGCATCCGTTTCTCCCCAGCTGGTTGGAATTGTTGCCGATGCCGTTTCTGCAAGCGGATGGGCGCAGAGCCTTTCGCAAAGCATTGCCCTCACCCCCGATCAGATAGGCATGAAGGCAGGGCTTCTGGTTGGCTCACTGTTTGCCATCGCCGCAATATTCGTGTTCCTGTACGTTTTGGTTTCCAAGCGCAAATACAGCGATGCAAACAAACTTTTAAACGAATAAAAATTTGCATTATAAAAGACTAACGAAATTTTTCGTTAGTCTTTTCCTTTTTGCTTTGCAAAACACACGACTTAACTTGCAAAGTATAGTGTGCTACACTTTTGAAAATTTTCCACAAAAAATATCAACTCGATAAATAGGAATTTGTCAGTCTGATATGTGTTTGATACGCTGTAAATCTCCGCTACACAGCGCATCCATGTTTCTAAAGATTTTATCTGCATCCCAATCCCACCATTTCAGATTAAGTAGATATTCAATCAAATCTTCTTCAAAGCGT
>JAFVXM010000096.1 GCA_017501205.1 Clostridia bacterium | reverse complement strand
TCCAATATTTCGCAAATACTCGTCTTTAGTTTCGCTGTAAAACAAGATGCAGTATTGTCCTCCCCGTTTACAGGTTGTTTGTGCTTCGGGTACGATATGAATTTCGGTTTTTATTTCTGTATTAAGTGGTTTTACTGTATTGATAAAATCATTGAGCCGACCAAGCTCGTTATCTGTAATTACTTCTGTGTTCTTAAATATGTGAAACGATTTTCTTTTGAAAATCTGTTTGTAAAAGTCCATATGCTCTCCGTCAAATTCTTATTTATCGATGACTTTATTATAACATAAAATTAACTCTAATTCAATCTGTTTTACGTGGGCAAAAGAAAACTCGACTTTCATAAGTTAATTATAGAATAAATCAGGTTTTAAGTAAAGTGATATTGTTTGCATAGCAAAATATAACTGCTTTAAGCAATATAACTTGCCGATAGGCAAATATAACTAGTGCGTCAGTAATAATCTCTATTACTGACGCACTAAAAGCAGACATTTTATTTTTATAAATATCTTTCGCCGCCATCGGGAAGCACGGTTACCACCGTTTTACCAGCATGCCTTTTACCTATTTCTATCGAAGCGTATATGGCCGCACCTGAGGATATTCCGGCAAAGACGCCCTCTGTTTTGGCAAGGCTTGCCCTTGCTTGCTCTGCCTGCTCCTCGGTTACGGTGATGACCTCGTCAATAAGAGAAACGTCTAAAACCCTTGGGATAAATCCTGCGCCGATACCCTGAAGGCCGTGAGGACCGGCTTTACCCTCGGAAAGCATGGGCGAACCTGCCGGCTCCACAGCAACAATTCTTGTCAAAGGATTTTTTTCTTTGAGCGTGCGGGCAATGCCCGTTAGCGTTCCGCCCGTTCCAACTCCGCACACAAAAATGTCAACGCTTCCAACGTCGCAGAGGATCTCCTCTGCCGTTTTTTTATGCGCTTTAGGATTTGCAGGGTTGTCAAACTGCCCTAAAATTATCGATTCCTGTGTGTTTTGAGCCACTTCCTTCGCTTTCTGTACCGCGCCGCTCATGCCGAGTTCCGCAGGGGTAAGTATGAGCTCTGCACCGTAAACGCGCATTATTTTCTTCCTTGCCTCGCTCATGTTTTCGGGCATAACGATTATAACGCGATATCCTCTCGCCGCACCTATTGCGGCAATGGCTATGCCGGTATTTCCGCTCGTGGGCTCTATAATGACCGAGCCTTTTTTTAGCACGCCTCTTTGCTCGGCGTCGTCAATCATAGAAAGTGCAACCCTATCCTTTATGCTTCCGGCAGGGTTGAGCATCTCCGCCTTGGCATACAGTTTGCAAGAGAGCCCTTCTTTGATCTCCATATTTTTCAGGCGAAGTGTGGGCGTGCCACCGATCGCCTGCTCCATAAACCTATCCATAATTAAACCTTCTCTTTTACAAGATATGACAATCTCATCAAACTCAAGCGGTGACGCATATGCGGATGATACGCCATGCCAAGCTCAACAAGCTCATCGCTGACACCTATTTCATCAGCCTGCGTAGCACAGCCGGCAAGCTTCATCTTGCAAAGCACCTCGTCGTAGCTCGGCACGCTCGCCACTATT
>JAFVXM010000095.1 GCA_017501205.1 Clostridia bacterium | reverse complement strand
CCTTAACAACATTCTTGCGTTTGCGCCCGAAAAGCTTCAGGCAGACGCAACCACCGTTCGCTACGCAACCAACGTGAAGGAAGCAGTTACCTTAGAGGAAACGCTGTTTGCATACCTCTTCGTAATAACCACGCTCAAGAGCAAGGGCATAGAGATCTCTACCATGAGCGAGAAGGACGTTGACTTTATAAACAATTGGGAGGCGGAAAAATACCGTCGCTCCCTCTCCAAATAAAAAATAATTTTCAGAGGTAAATAAATTATGAAAACCAAAGCAGTAAGACTTTACGGAAAGGAAGATCTCCGTCTTGAAGAGTTTGAATTGCCTGCAATTCAGGAGGACGAGATCCTTGCCAAGGTCGTTTCCGACAGTATCTGTATGTCCACCTTTAAGGCGGCAGAGCAGGGTCCCGACCACAAGCGCGTACCCAACGATATCGCAGAAAACCCCATCATTATCGGTCACGAATTCTGCGGTGAGATCGTAGAGGTCGGCGCAAAGTGGCAGAGCAAGTTCAAGGCAGGCCAGAAGTTCTCCATTCAGCCCGCTCTTGCAAACGGCCAGCTTGAGGCAGCAGGCTACTCCTACCGTTACTGCGGTGGAGATGCTACCTACGTAATCATCCCCAACGAGGTTATGGAGTACGATTCTCTCCTTCCCTACGACGGCGAATGCTACTTTAAGGCATCTCTTTCCGAGCCCGTATCCTGCGTAATCGCCGGATATCACGAAAATTTCCACTCCCGTTATGAAAACCACACCCACGAGATGGGCATCAAGGAAGGCGGCGCAGTTGCAATTTTGGCAGGCGCAGGCCCCATGGGTCTTGAGGCAGTTGACTACGGTATCCACTGCGACAGAAAGCCCGCTCTCATGGTAGTTACCGATATTGACGATGCAAGACTTGCCCGCGCTGCAAGCCTCCTCACCGTTGAGGATGCCGCTGCACACGGCGTTAAGCTTTACTACGTAAACACCGCTAAGGTTGAAAATGCAGTTGAGTATCTTAAGGAGCTTAACGGCGGCAAGGGCTACGACGACGTATTCGTATACGCGCCCGTTTCCTTCCTCGTAGAGCAGGGCGACGCCCTCCTCGGCCACGGCGGATGCCTTAACTTCTTTGCAGGTCCGTTGAGATCGGATTTCTCTGCAAAGTTCAACTTCTACGACGTACATTACGCTTTCCACAGAATTACCGGTACTTCCGGCGGCAACACTGACGACATGAAGGAAGCTCTTGCACTTGCAGCAGCAGGCAGGATCAATCCCGCGATCATGATCTCCCACGTTGGCGGCTTGGACAGCGTTATCGATACAACTCTCAACCTCCCCAATATCAAGGGTGCAAAGAAGCTCGTTTACACGAACATCTCTCTCCCCATGACTGCTATTGAGGACTTTGAGGAAGCAGGTAAGACCGATCCTCTCTTTAAGGCACTTGCTGAAATTTGTGCGCGTCACAACGGCTTGTGGAATGAAGAGGCTGAAAAATACTTGCTTGAAAATGCAAAGCCCATCTAAGGGCAAAAACATAAAAACCGCCTAAATCACACAAAAACGGCGGTTGATCCTTTTAAAAATAAACGGAGGTAAACGTTAGAAATATGGCAAAACCGGTTTTAATGCCTAAGCAGGGTATCACCGTTGAGCAGTGTATCCTTACCAAATGGCATAAAAAAGTAGGCGACAAGATCGCCGTCGGCGAGGTGCTTTTCAGCTACGAAACGGACAAGTCCGCATTCGATCAGGAAAGCGAGGTAGAGGGTGAAGTTCTTGCCCTTCTCTACGACGAGGGCTCCGAGGTATCCGTTCTCGTGCCCGTATGCGTAGTAGGCGAGAAGGGAGAGGATATCTCCGCTTTCACCGGCGGTCAGCCCGCTCCTGCAGCAGAAGCTGCACCCGCACCCGCAGCTG
>JAFVXM010000094.1 GCA_017501205.1 Clostridia bacterium | reverse complement strand
TTTGAAATGTGTTAAAGTATAATTGTCCTTCAGGGAAGCAAGAGTCGGAACTTAAGTGGCAACAAACACGCTCATCATTTTCCCCCTTATCATATATTTTCCAAGGAAGCCGTTAACAGGATATGTTAGCGGCTTTTTTGGTGCTAATTTTCTTTAATCAAAAACGGTATGCTGTTTCCATACCGTTTTTCTCTTACAGTGATTTATTTTTTCTTTTTTTAATATTCTCTTCAATTTTTTCAAACTGTGCGGGCTTTTCACATATAAAATCACTAACACACTCACTTACTATTTCAAACATTGCTTCTGTATCTTCTTCTACCACGTAATTTACCGCACATTCCCTTCTTATCCCAATACCGGCTGCCGTTTCAACGGCATCGATATTAGCGGCTAAAAACAAAAACTCCCAGCCATCTTCTTCCTCCTTGCTGCGTATCATCTCTTTAATTTGCTTGCTATGATATACGCGGCTTGCATTTTCCATACCGTCGGTGGTAATAACAAACAAAGTGCGAGTAGGCACGTCTTCTTTACGGGCATATTTATGAATATTGCCGATATGTTTTATAGCTCTACCGATTGCATCGAGTAGCGCAGTACCGCCGCCAACCTGATAGTCGTTTTCGGTTAAGGGCTCAATTTCTTCAAGGCATTTTCTATCGTGCAACACCTCGGAAGAATTTGAAAATAAAATGGTGGAAACGTAAACTTTTTCGTCGAGTGCCTTTTGTTTTTCTATCATAGCATTAAACCCGCCGACGGTGTCCTTTTCCATACCCGCCATAGAACCGCTTTTGTCTAAAATAAACACAAGTTCCGTCGTGCTTCTATTTTCAACAGCATCTTGAATTTCCTTTGGGATTCCGCGAGGTTCTACGTTGTCAAATTCCTTCTTCATAATAAAATCTCCTTAAATAAAATGTAGTTGCAAGCTTTAACTTACAACCACATTATAAAGGATTTTTATTTACTTTTGGTCAATCGTCGGTTTACCTTATACACCCAAACAAGGCTGGTCGAACTTAAATAGAGTTTCGTTGATAGTAAAAATATTATATTCTTCGTTTAGCAAGAAATACTCTATGATAATATCAAACTTACTGCTCTTTGAAAGAGCAAAGCCAACGGTAGATAACAAATGCTTGGTTTCTTTAAGCGAAAGTTCAAGTGCAATTGCAAAGGAAATAACCGTATTTTTGCTCGGCTTATAATCCTTTTCGTTCATTATCTTATACCACGTTTGCTTGCTTACGTTTGCTTTTTTATAACACTCAACGTCGGTTATTCCTCTAAGGTCGATAAGTTTAAGTAAGGTAACGGCAAAATTATCGTCGATATCAGCGAGCATATCAATAAGCGATAGCTCACACTGAATATGCTCTTCACCGTTTTCTCCTAAGCGCTCGATAAAATCAAGCCTACGTTCCTCAGAGCGGATAGAGAAATTGCGATAAAACAGATGAGAATCACTGCTTTCATCCTCATAGTTTTCGTCAATGTAATCGGCAACGTCGTCAAATAATTCTTCGCTAATTTGATAAGACGCTTTATCGAAAACCACAATATAAACGGTCATTTCATTATCAAGCAGAAACCCGCTTATTGTTTCAACGGCAACGGATAACGCCTTATCCTTCGGGTATCTGTAAACGCCCGAGGAAATAAGGGGAAATGCAACCGTTTCACAGCCTTTTTCTTTCGCTAAGGCAAGCGATTTTTTATAGCAGGATTCGAGCAAGGCCCTTTCACCGACAAAGCCGCCGCGCCAAATAGGACCAACGGTGTGGATAACGTATTTACACGGCAAATTATAGCCTTTTGTAATTTTAGCGTCGCCCGTATCACAACCGCCAAGCCTTTTGCATTCTTCTAAAAGCTTACCGCCTGCGGCGGCGTGAATTGCACCGTCAACACCGCCACCGCCAAGCAACGTATTGTTCGTCGCATTTACGATTGCGTCGCACTCTAATTTAGTTATATCCTGTTTTATGAAATGTAATGGCATCTTTTATTTTTTCTCGGTAGGCGCATCGCAATAAATGCACGCATATTCTCCACTCGGAGTTTTGTAAGAGTAGCTTTCCAGATCTCTCTCCATACGGGTTATGCACTTCTTGTTTGTGCAGACTCTTCCTGAAATTCTCTCGTGTTTGCGCACGGTATCGGGAAGGGCCCTTTCCTCAAGCAGCTTTAATATAAGCGCCATCCTCATGATCTTTCCGTTAAAGGTCTGGCGGAAGTACGCGGCGCGTTCGTCCTTATCGACGTTAAAGGTAATCTCGTTAACTCTGGGCAACGGGTGAAGCACTCGCATTTCAGGCTTCGCCTTTTTAAGCTTTTCCGCCGTGAGTATAAATTTATCCTCGGCAAAGCCAAAGCCGGAAGCATCCTCAAATCTCTCCTTCTGAACCCTCGTCATATACAGCACGTCGAGCTCTGCCATGCACTCCTCCATATCCTCGGTAACCGAATACTCTATGCCCTGCTCCTGCATTTTTTCTATCATATATGCGGGCAACGCAAGCTCCTTGGGCGATATAAGCACGAACTTAACGCCCTCGTATCTGGACATCGCGCTGATGAGAGAATGCACCGTTCTGCCAAATTTAAGATCGCCGCAAAGACCTACCGTTAAACCGTTTAAGTGGCCTATTTCGCGGTGAATCGTGAGAAGATCGGCAAGTGTTTGGGTGGGATGAGAGTGCCCGCCGTCGCCTGCGTTGATGATGGGCACGTCCGTATATTCAGCGGAAACGTAGGGTGCGCCTTCAGAGGGATGACGCATTGCAATAATATCCGCATAGTTGCCAACCACCCTTATAGTATCGGCAATGCTTTCGCCTTTAGCTGCAGAGCTGGTGGAAGCGGATTCAAACCCAAGCACCTGACCGCCAAGCTCTATCATGGCAGCCTCAAAGCTCAACCTCGTTCTCGTGCTCGGCTCAAAAAACAGCGTTGCGATCTTCTTGCCCTTGCATTTTTCAGCGTACCTCTCGGGGCTTGCGATAATATCCTCGGCAAGAGCGAGCAGTTCGTTTAATTCCTCAACCAAAAATCGGTTATATCGAGCAAATTTCTCATAACTCACCCCTGTATCCAGCTTTCATCCGAAGGATTATTGCGGAACTTGGTTATTCTATCCACGTCCTCAACCTTAATATATCCCGTTTCGGCAGCAACTACGAGTAAGCTATCGAGATCGCAAAGGCTAACGTTCTTTACGTTTGCAGCGGCAAGCCTATCCAAGCCCTTCTGCATTCCGTAAGTGAAAATGGAAACTACGCCGAGAACCTCTCCGCCTGCCTCGCGAAGGGCCTCAACCGTTTCAATAACCGAGCCACCGGTAGAGATAAGATCCTCTACGACAACTACCTTCTGCCCCTTTTCGAGCTTGCCCTCGATGCGGTTCTGCCTACCATGATCCTTATTGCCGCTTCTTACGTATCCCATGGGAAGGCGGAGAATATCCGCAACGATCGCTGCATGGGCAATGCCTGCCGTGCTGGTTCCCATAAGAACCTCTGCCTCGGGATAATACTCCTTCACAAGAGCTGCAAGCCCGTGCTCAACGGCATCGCGAACCTCAACGGACGTGAGGGTGAGGCGATTGTCGCAGTAGATGGGGCTTTTGATTCCGCTTGCCCAAGTAAACGGCTCGTCGGGACGAAGAAATACTGCATTTATTTTTAAAAGATGATTTGCTATCTGTTTTTTCATTTTTATCTCCTTATAATGTTAATAAGTGCCCTTTTTCGCACAGGAATCAGCCCACAAACTGTTTTACACATTCCTCGTAAGCCGCCACGGGATCCGTTGCCGCCGTTATGGAACGGCCAACGACGATATAGTCGCTGCCCAACTCACTCGCGATTGCGGGAGTGGTAACGCGCTTCTGATCTCCAACGTCGTCACCGGCAAGCCTTACGCCGGGAGTAACCGTTACGAAGCCCGCACCGCACACGTCGTGCACCTTGCCCGCCTCGAGAGGAGAGCATACAACGCCGTCAAGCCCGGATGCCGCTGCATTTTTTGCATACTCACAAACAACGTCCGCTATCGGGCGATCTATAAGAAGCTCGTGTGTCATCGTTTGCTGATCGGTGGACGTAAGCATGGTAACGGCGATCAAAATGGGACGAGTTCCGTCCTCGCGCGTCAATCCCTCGATAGCCGCCTTCATCATGGCACTGCCGCCTGCCGCGTGCAGGTTTACCATATCCGCACCGAGCGTTGAAAGAACCTTCATCGCCTTTTTAACGGTGTTGGGAATATCGTGAAGTTTAAGATCTAAAAATATCTTATGCCCCCTTGCTTTAAGCTCTCTCAAGAAATCCGCGCCCGTTGCATAAAAAAGCTCCATGCCGATTTTTACAAACGGTTTTTTACCCGTAAATTTATCGAGAAAATTCATCGTTTCTTCTCTGCTTTTAAAATCGAGAGCAATAATTACATCCTTACCCACGGTGAGCACCTCCTATAATATCTGTCAATTTATTTATTCCGTATTTTTCCATTGCCGCGGGCAGATCGTCTATTATCTGCTTGCAGGCGTACGGATTGACGAGGTTTTCCGCTCCAACCTCAATCGCCGTTGCCCCCGCGAGCATCATTTCTATAACGTCCTCCGCCGTTGCTATACCGCCTATTCCGATAAGCGGAATATCCACAGCCTCGTACACCTCGTAAACGGCCCTCAACGCAATCGGGAATATTGCTCTTCCCGAAAAACCGCCCTTTACGTTTGCCAAAATCGGCTTGCGCCTATTTAAATCTATCCTCATTCCAAGCGCGGTGTTTATGAGTGCAAGCCCATCTGCACCGCCCTCTGCCGCAGCCCTTGCGATTGCCGTTATATCGGTAACGTTGGGCGTAAGCTTAACAAAAACCGGCTTTTTCACGGCTTTTTTAACAGCTGAAGTAACCTCATAGGCACTTTCGGGCGTCGTTCCCATACCCATACCGCCGTGCTTTACGTTAGGGCAACTAACGTTGAGCTCGATTATTCCTATATCCTCACACTCGTCAAAGCGAGATGCCACCTCAACGTATTCCTCAATGGAAAAGCCGCACGCATTTGCAACGGATTTTTTATGGAAAAAGGTTTTAAGGTTGGGTATCTCTTCACTTATAACCTTATCTATGCCGGGATTTTGAAGCCCAACGCTATTTATCATGCCGGACGGGCAATCTGCAATTCTCGGCGTGGGATTGCCGTAACGGGGCTCTTTCGTTGTTCCCTTAAGGGCGATAGAACCGAGAATATTTATATCGTAAAAATCCTTGAACTCCGCTCCGTAGCCGAACGTGCCGCTTGCAGGGATAACGGGATTATCCAGCTCCCATCCGCAAAGGCTTACCTTAAGATCTACCATATTATCTCCTCCTTCTGCAAAACAGGACCGTCCTTACAAATGCGCTTGTTGCCGTACTTAGTTTTGCAGGTGCAACCCATGCACGCGCCAAAGCCACAGCCCATCCTCTCCTCAAACGAATAGGATCCGCCACCCACGGTCTTTGCATAAACGGCCTTAAGCATGGGCTCCGGCCCGCAAGTATAATGGTGATCGTACTCCACGCCGTCCAACGCATCGGTAACAAAGCCCTTTATTCCGTAGCTGCCGTCTGCCGTAGCGACCAGAACACGCGCTCCAAGCTGCTTGAACTGCTCCTCGTAGAACACCTCGTCCTTCTTATTAAAGCCGAGAACAACCGTAACGCGCTTGCCCTCCGCAACGAGCTTTTTTGCAAGATTATATAAGGGTGGAACACCTACTCCTCCGCCTAAAAGCAGGGCGGAAGCAGAGCATTTTGAGGTATCGTAGCCGTTTCCAAGCCCGGTGAGCACGTCAAGCACCTCTCCCTCCTTCATTTTGGAAAGCATTTCCGTACCCTTGCCGACAACCTTGTATATTATCTTTATCCAGCCATCTCCGTAATCGCACACGGAGATAGGTCTGCGCAGGAACAAGCCCTCTATCTTGAGATTGATAAACTGCCCCGCCGCAGTAACGCCGTGAGTATCGCCCTCAAAGGTCATCTCCCAAACGCT
>JAFVXM010000093.1 GCA_017501205.1 Clostridia bacterium | reverse complement strand
TCTCCTTGCTTTTTTTCTAATAATAACACCGATTTCTTAAATTAAACTGAAATTTCCGTCATCGCATAAACATAATAATTATGCTGTTCTGAACGTAAAGGTATTCAGGCTTTATGCAAATTCTGCTATCGGTAATATCCAGATATTTAGCTTGAGTTTTAAGCTCCTCTGAATACTCCTCGGTAAAATCTCTGCCGAACAGAGCCTTGAACTCCGCCCTGTCAATGCCGTCCACAGTCCTTAAGGCAAGCATAACGTATTCGGAGCGGACCTCGTCACCCTCGACGCTTTCGGAGAATATCTCCGCAAAGTGCCCGGATAAAATACACTTTACGTATTCGTCAATATTCGCGGTGTTCGTAAAGCGTCTGTTTGCAACGTGGCTGGATGCGGCGACGCCAAGCCCTATATATTCACCCCTGCGCCAGTAGTTCTCATTGTGCTTGGATCTCTTGCCTTCCTTTGCAAAGTTTGAAACCTCGTATCTCAAAAAGCCGCCTTTTTCTAAGGTTTTCACGCCAAAATCGTAAAGATCCGCAACCGTATCCTCATCGGGAAGATCGCCGTTTAAGTAGTTTGAAAAGATAGGCGTGCCCTCCTCCGGGCGAAGGGCGTACATGGAAACGTGCGACGCACCGCTTTCCATTATCACGTTGAGCGTCCTTTCAAGATCGCTCTCTTTTTGATCGAAAAGCCCGATAAGCGCGTCCGCACTGAAGTTCTCTCCCTTTAAAAGCTCACACGCCGAAAGATAATCGCTGAGCGTGTGTATCCTATTAAGCCTCGTCAGCATACCGTCGTCCGCCGATTGCAAGCCAAGGCTGAACCTGTTTATGCCCACCGATTTGTACGCCTCAACCTTTTGCTTGGTGAGCGTGCCGGGGTTTATCTCAATGGTGATTTCCGCATCGCTTGTTAGATTAAATTTTTCCCTTATGCGCCTCATCGCGCCCACGATGAATTTCTCATCGACGAACGAGGGCGTGCCACCGCCGATATAAACGGTATCGAACGGCTTGCCGTTAAGGCTGTTTGCACGCGCGGTCATCTCCTTATACAGGCATCCGAAATACAGCTCCGCCTTGCCTATCTCACGGGGGTATGAAGCAAAGTCGCAATAGGTGCATTTTGATTTGCAAAACGGAACGTGAACGTAAATTCCAGCCATATTTTCTCCTCTAAAAGTGCCTTATTTCGCGCATTATCGCGAAAAATACTATTCTGAATCTATTTTAAGGATGGACATAAACGCCTCGGACGGAACCTCTACCGTGCCGAGCTGGCGCATCTTCTTCTTGCCTTCCTTCTGCTTTTCCAAAAGCTTTTTCTTTCTGGTGATATCGCCGCCGTAGCACTTGGCAAGAACGTCCTTCCTGAGCGCCTTGACCGTTTCCCTCGCGATTACCTTGCCGCCGATGCACGCCTGAATAGGAATTTCAAACATCTGGCGCGGGATAACCTCCTTAAGCTTCTCGCCGATTGCCCTGCCGCGAGCATAAGCCTTTTCGCGGTGGACGATTATTGAGAGCGCATCGCAAATATCGCCGTTGAGCATCATATCCAGCTTGACGAGGTCACTCCTCTCGTATCCGTCAAGCTCATAATCGAAGCTTGCATATCCCCTCGTGCGGGATTTAAGCCCGTCAAAGAAATCGTAAATTATCTCGTTGAGGGGAAGCTTGTAAAGCAGCCTTACTCTGCCTGCGTCGATATACGTCATATCCAAGAATATTCCGCGCTTTTCCTGACAAAGCTCCATTATCGGGCCGAGGAAATCGGGGGGAGAATATATGCTTGCCTTAACGATAGGCTCTTCCATATACTCTATATCCGAAACGGGCGGCAGATGCGAGGGGTTATTTACTATAACCATGCTCTTATCCGTTTTATAAACGTTATACGAAACGGACGGAGCGGTTGTGATTATATCTAGATCAAACTCCCTCTCTATCCTCTGCTGTATTATCTCCATATGCAACAGTCCGAGAAAGCCGCACCTGAAGCCAAAGCCAAGCGCAACCGAGTTATCCGGCTCAAAGGTGAGTGCCGCATCGTTCAGCTTGAGCTTTAAAAGTGCTTCCTTTAGGTCGTTGAATTTGCTTCCGTCAAGCGGATACACGCCCGAAAATACCACGGGCAACGCCTTTTGGTAACCGGGCAGGGGCTGCGGTGCGGGATTCTCCACGGTGGTTATGGTATCGCCAACCGTGGTATCCTGTATCGACTTTATGCTCGCGGCAATATAGCCAACCTCGCCCGAATACAGGCAATCCTTGGCGTGAAGGTGCGGATCAAACGTGCCAACCTCAACCACGTCAAAGGTCTTGGTGGAGTTAAACGTCCTTATCTTCATGCCCGCCTTCACCGTGCCGTCCACAATTCTCACAAAGCATATAACGCCCTTGTAGTTATCGTAGTAGGAGTCGAATATCAAGGCCCTTAAGGGTGCGTCGTCATCCCCCTCGGGAGCGGGTATCATAGTTACGATCTGCTCAAGCACTTCACCTATATTAGTGCCGTCTTTCGCAGAAATTCGCGGTGCTGCGCTGCCATCAAGCCCTATTACCTCCTCTATTTCCGCAGCCACCTCTTCGGGGCGTGCAGAGGGGAGATCTATCTTGTTTATTACGGGCATTATCTCCAGATTGTTATCGAGCGCGAGGTAAGTGTTTGCGAGCGTCTGCGCCTCTATGCCCTGCGATGCGTCCACTATTAAAATTGCGCCCTCACACGCGGCGAGCGAGCGTGATACCTCGTAGGTAAAGTCCACGTGGCCGGGGGTGTCTATAAGGTTAAACACGTATTCCTGCCCATCCTTCGCCTTGTAAGACATCCTTACCGGCGTAAGCTTAATGGTAATGCCGCGCTCACGCTCAAGATCCATAGAGTCCAGAAGCTGCTCCTCCATATCCCTTTGCGAAACTTGACCGGTCATCTCTATAATTCTATCCGCAAGGGTGGATTTGCCGTGATCTATGTGCGCTATTATGCAAAAGTTTCTTATATTTGTCTTTTTGGTTTTAGCCATATTTTTTCTCTCTGCTTTATGCGTTTATCCGTTTTTTTCTTTCCGTTAAAATCACGTTTTCACTTAATTAGTGGCCTTTTTCACAGCTTATCGCTCAATCAGCTCAACCCAAGCCGCGAACCTTTCAACGAACTCACTATTGCTTTCCGTTTTATTTATCATATCGGCAAGCACCTTAAGCCCGTCCTCTCTGCTCAAAAATCTTCTAACCCCCGCCGCGCACTCAAGCTCGCCGTCATCAAGCATAAGCTCATCCTTTCTCGTGCCCGATCGGAGAAGATCTATTGCGGGGAAAATTCTCCTTTCCGCAAGAGCGCGGTCGAGATATATCTCCATGTTGCCCGTGCCCTTGAATTCCTCGTAAATAACGTCGTCCATCTTGCTTCCCGTTTCAACGAGCGCGGTTGCGAGAACGGTAAGGCTTCCGCCCTCCTCAAGGTTTCTCGCCGCACCGAAGAACTTTTTGGGAAGCTGAAGTGCCGCGGGATCTATACCGCCCGAAAGCACCTTTCCGCTTGGAGCTACGGTGTGGTTGTACGCGCGCGTCAGCCTCGTTATAGAATCGAGCAGCACAACGACGTCCTTGCCCATTTCCACAAGCCTCTTCACCCTCCACATAACGAGCTCTGCCGCGTGAACGTGGCGCTCTGCACTCTCATCAAAGGTGGAGCTGACAACCTCTGCACGCACGCTGCGCCTGAAGTCCGTAACCTCCTCGGGGCGCTCATCTATCAAAAGCACGATGAGATGCACCTCGGGGTGATTTGCCTCTATCGCCTGCGCTATGCTCTTGAGCAGAGTGGTCTTGCCCGTTTTTGGCGGCGCAACGATGAGGCCGCGCTGTCCCTTACCTATGGGACAGAGAAGGTCCACCATCCGGAGCGTGTGCGACTCGCCGCCCTTCCCCGAAGAAAGATTTATCCTCTCCTTTGGGAAGCACGGGGTAAGATCGTCAAAGTTCCTGCGCTCTGCATCAACGCTATCGCCGTTTACCGTGGCAATCTCTGCCAGCGACGCAGCGGCACAATCCCTTGTGTGCTCTGCCTTACCCACAACCAAATCACCGCGACGGAGCTTGTTGGCCTTTATGATCTGCGGAGAAACGAATATATCTGCAGACGGGGTATTCGCGTAGTTGCGTGTGCGAAGAAATCCATAGCCATCGGGGTGAATCTCAAGCACTCCACCCACAAAGCCCTCCGGCAGCACGAAGCTCGGCTCATTACTGCCACTGCTCAGCGCGGTTTCTGTGGCGCGGCCTCGTAGCTCACCCATCTCGTTCATGAGGCTCTTGCCTGAAACGGGTTTTCTCCCCCTCGGGCTGCGATGCGGGATCTGCTCTCTGTCCTTTATCTTTTCAATCTCACTGATGAGTGTATTCTTTGATTTTGTTCCGGGCGTTCCACCGATGTTGCGAAGCACCACGCGCAGCTCGTAAATGCCCATCCTCTTAAGGGCGCTCAATTCTTCCTGCGTCATAACATCCTCCTCTCCCGTAAAAAAACGGGCGTTTTTGTGCGTTTTACGCGGTTTTCTTGTTTTTTAATCAAACCTCACAGCCGCAAAGCGAGGAAAGCTTGCGACGTTTTCCACAGTGATTTCAAAGCTGTTTTCCAGCCACCTTCCGCCCGTAAGGCTCATAAAGCGATCGGGCGCGTCTATATCTATTTTACTGCTCTTCGTCTTATAATGCATAGCCACGCACAGCCTTGCGCCTATGCCGTTTGCGTACCTTACGGCCTCATCCGCATCGATGGTGTAATTGCCGCCGACGGGGACAAGCAACACGTCTACGTCAAGCTTAAAAAGGTCTGCGACCTCAGAGTACGGCTGACCTATATCGCCAAGATGAAGCACCTTAAGCCCATCCAGCTCAAAATAAAATGCGTTATTACTGCCGCGCTTGCCTCCCTTAACCTCATCGTGCCAGCAGGGGATAGCCGTGAATCCGCACTCCGTTTCGGTTACGTTGCGGTCGGCATCCACACCGTCAAAATAATTGTGGTCAAAATGAGCGTGCGAGGACAGGGCGTAATCGCACTTAACGCGCTTTACGTCGTAGCCTATCCCCGAAAACGGATCGGTAACAACCGAAAAATCCTCTCCCTTAAAAAGGAAGGCGGAATGTCCGAGATATTCAATAATCATTTTATTCACCTGACAATAAAAAAATCTTCCAAACGG
This sequence comes from Clostridia bacterium, assembly GCA_017501205.1. Classification (GTDB taxonomy): domain Bacteria; phylum Bacillota; class Clostridia; order Christensenellales; family Borkfalkiaceae; genus RGIG3732. Next base: position 16,567 of record JAFVXM010000093.1, on the reverse strand, counting down.
AACTAAATAAAAAAAATTAAAAACCCTGAAAGCGGCTTAATTGATCTTTTCTGCCTTGACGGAAATTGCAAAACGGCTCGTTTCCCCGCCAAAATCGGTTACGTAATCGAGATTTACACCCACGCCACCTTCCCACTCCATACTGCCAACGCCCACCGTTTGCAGTGTGAGCGGTATATCGCCGTATGCCGTGCGTATGGCAGAATCCGTGGTTTTGCCCTCCTCAAAGGTGAGGACGCTGCTTATCTCGCCCTCTCTTATTATGCTCACGTTATCAATGCCGATAACTATGCGCGTAGGGCTTTGCGTTTCATCATCAAAATAGCTGACGTAAGTGGAGCCGTACTCCTTGTTTACGCTGCCAAAGGTGATTATTTCGTTAGTTTCACCGTCTACGGTGGATCTTATAGTAATTCTGTAATCTCTCATAAGTTAATTATACCGTGTCTTTTCTAACAGTATACACTATTGTATAAATTTTGTAAAGAATTTTTTTTAAAATTCGCAATTAAACCTTTTATTTAAAATATTTATCTGCTTCGTCCCTTATTCCGTTAATGAGCAAAGGATAAAATCGGCATATTTTCCCGCAACGCTCACGCCCGTAACAGCCTCTATTCCGCGGAAGAAGGCGTTTGAATTTGCCTCGCAAAAATACGGCTTTCCGTCAAGGCCTGTTAAAATATCCACGCCGCAGTAATCAAGCCCAAGCTCGCGCGCCGCCGCGGTTGCAATATACTTCTCCTCATCGGTAAGCTCCGTTACGTAGCCCTTGCCGCCATGCTCGATGTTTGAGCGGAAATCGCCGTCGTTTTTCCTGAGCATGCAGGCAACGACCTCTCCGCCAACGAGTATCACTCGCTTATCCTCTCCGCCCCTGCCGATAAACTGCTGATATAAATGAGGCACGAGCTTAAATCTTTGCCTGAGCGCATCGAGCTCATCGCGATTGACGGCAAGATGCACGCCGTAACCCATGGAGCCGAAAACCTCCTTTACCACGGTGGGGTAGCCTATCTCCTGCTCAACGCGGTTGAGAAAGGTGCCGTCCTCACTGACGGGCCTATACATCACGGGTGACGAAACGGTTTTGGGCATTCTCACGCCCTTCCCCGTGAGGGCAATATAGGTGAGCATCTTATCGTCGCACAGCTCAATCGCGCTTGCCGAATTGAACAGCCTTATTCCACTGCGCTCAAGCAGGCGCGCGGTGTGCACGTCCTTATCGAGATACACGGCAAAATCAACGTCCAGCCAAGTTACGGCGTTGCAGCCCTCAACGTGCGCCAAAAGCTCGTTGCCCTTTACGACGGCGCAAACAACGCCCCTTACTTCAAGCTCTCTCTTTAGCGACGCAACCTGATGCTCTATTGACGGATTTGTGTAAAACCCATTGACGATTATCGCGCATTTTTTCATAAAACACCGCCTTTATCACGCATTATCAACACTTTTATACTTTTTAATGATAGCCTCGGCAACTCTTATTCCGTCTGCCGCGGCACTCGTTATACCACCGGCATAGCCCGCGCCCTCTCCGCACGGATAGAGGTTTGAAGCCGAAACAGAGGCAAAGCCCTCGCCCCTTATGATCCTGAGTGGCGATGAAGTTCTACTCTCAACGCCCGTAAGCACGGCCTCGCCCTCTGCAAAGCCCTTTAGCCTTTTATCCATATCCAAAATAGCAAGCGAGATCGCATCGCTCACGCCATCGGGCAAAAGCGTGTGCAGCGGATAGGGATTTACACCCAAGGGATACGTGGGGCGAACGAGCCCGCCAAGGGAAGAAAAGCCCCTTTTTCGCACAAAATCGCCAACCGTGCAGCCGGGCGCAGCGTATCCGCCACCGCCGGCAACAAACGCCTCACGCTCTAATCTTCGCTGAAACTCCACGCCTGCAAGTGGGCTTTCGGATGCAAAATCCTCCGTCCTCACCTCTGCAATTATAGCGCTGTTTGCATTTTCACCGTCACGCAGATAGTTACTCATACCGTTTGTAACAACACCGCCCTCCTCGCTTGTTGCAGGGACTACAAAACCGCCCGGGCACATACAGAAGGTAAACGCGCTTCTATCTGCCGCATGGCTGACAAGCTTATAATCTGCCGTGGGAAGTGCAAACGGGGGATTGCCGTACTGCGCACGGTTAATAAGCTGCTGCGGATGCTCAATTCTGAAGCCCACGGCAAACGCCTTTTGCTCCATCGCAACGCCCCGCCTGTGAAGCATCTCAAAGGTGTCCCTCGCACTGTGGCCTACGGCAAGCACTACCTCGTCAAACTCACCGCCACCGTCAAGCGCCACTCTCACAACCTTGCCGTCCTTAACCGTTATATCCTTAAGCCTCTCGTTAAAGCGAACCTCTCCGCCGAGGCTGATTATCTCCCTTCTCATCGCGCTGACAACAGCGGGCAATCTATCGCTTCCGACGTGCGGCTTGGATAGATATTCCACCTCCTCAGGTGCGCCAAACTCAACAAAGTCGCGTAAAACGCGCGTTATCAGCGGATTATTAACCTGTGTGTTCAGCTTTCCATCCGAAAACGTTCCTGCTCCGCCCTCGCCAAACTGAATATTGCTTTCGGTGTTCAGCCTGCCCGAAATAGAAAAAGAGGCTACGTCCTTGGCCCTGTCTTCAACGCTTTTTCCGCGCTCCACGAGCGTGACCTTAAGCCCCGCCCTTGCAAGATAAAGGGCAGCAAAAAGCCCGGCAGGACCTGCGCCTACAACAAGCACCCTGCCGCTTTTATCCGCGCGCATAAACTCTCGCTCAACGCGCTCGTCGCGGTCGGACAGCTCCACCGTATAAATCCATTTTATATCGCGCTTGTCGCGCGCATCGAGGGATTTTTTTACGATGCGAAAGTACTTTATATCCTCGCACCGCATCCTTGCAAGCCTTGCAGCCTTTGCCTTTAAGCCGTTTTCTCCCTCTGACGGATGAATTTTTATATTACTTATCTTTTGCATCAAAGCTTTTCCAAAAGTGCGCGAAGCGCCCTCCCTCTATGACTTACCGAGTTCTTCTCCTCGTCAGTTGCAACGCCGAAGCATTTGTTAAGGTCTGTGCTGAAAAACAGGCAGTCGTACCCAAAGCCGTTGTTGCCCTGCTCCTCTTTTAGTATTTCACCCTCAACCGTGCCGAGGGCAGAAACCACCTCTCCGCTCGGCTTATACAGAACGATGCAGCTTACAAACCTTGCGCTTCTATCCTCTGCGCCCTTCATGTTTTCAAGCAAAAGCGCCCTATTTCGCGCATTATCGCACGGTTCGCCCGAATAGCGGGCGCTGTAAACTCCGGGCGCGCCGCCAAGGCAGGCAACCTCTAATCCGCTATCGTCCGCAAGGGCTGCAACGCCGAGTGCCCGGCTTACCGTTTGCGCCTTTAAAAGGGCGTTATCGTAAAAGGTTTCGCCCGTTTCATCCACGTCGCCAACAAAACCCGCTTCTGCCATGGAGATAACGGCATATTTATCGCCGAGCATCTCCTTAAATTCCTTCAATTTGCCAACGTTTGACGTGGCCACAACTAACTTTTCCATAAAAAAAAGTATACCACAACCCAATGATAATGTAAAGCGAATTGCGCTTTTGATAGGCTCCTTGCTTGATAAAGCCCTGAGGGATATTTACCGCACTTGCATAAATATCTGTTTTTTGTCTATCTGCTAATCGCGGCACTAATTTTCACCTCTCTTATCTCCTTTTAATTTTTAGTACTTTGTAAGCACTGCTAACTTCATATATGCTTTGCTAATTGCCTATGGGCAAAAAAATTAAAAAAAAACAGTTTAGGGCGTAAAAACAATTGACATAAGCGTGCGAATAATATATAATCCATTACATCGGTTTAGTTTTGCTAAACTTTTAGTTTACAATCTTTAACCTTTAACGACGGAGGACGCATGATGGAAATAGGCAAAAAGATCAAGCGACTGCGAATGCTTGTAAACCTGACGCAAAAGGAGCTTGCTGATAGATGCGAGCTGACAAAGGGGTATATCTCTCAGCTTGAAAACGACCTCACCAGCCCCTCGATAACTACGCTTATGGACATACTCTCTGCCCTCGGCACCGATCTGAAAACCTTTTTCAGCGACGACGTGCAGGACAAGATAGTTTTCACCGAGGCAGATTTTATTGAGAAGGTATCAGAGGAGTCCACTCTCAACTGGCTTGTTCCCAACGCACAGAAGAACAACATGGAGCCGGTTATGATGGAGCTTAATCCCGGCTACTCCACTAACGACGATATGCCGCACGAGGGCGAGGAATTCGGCTTTGTGCTTTCGGGCGAGATAGAGATAGTGCTTGGCAAAAACAGGCACGTTTGCAAAAAGGGCGAGAGCTTTTACTTTACGGCAGACCGCCTGCACTACATAAAAAACAATAAGCAGAAGACGGCGAAATTCATTTGGATTTCCTCACCGCCTAACTTTTAATTCCCGAAACGGACTTACACAAGGAGAAAAAAATGGACGATAAGATCATTCAGCTAATCGGCGTATCGCGCGAATACAATACGGGCATCGCGGTAGATAACATCAACCTTTACGTTAAAAAGGGCGAGTTTATCACCCTTCTCGGTCCGTCGGGATGCGGAAAAACAACCACACTCCGCATGATCGCGGGATTTGAGGTGCCTTCATCAGGCCAAATACTTTTAAACGGTGAGGACATTACAAAGATCCCCCCCTACGAAAGGCCTATAAACACCGTATTCCAAAGATACGCACTCTTCCCCCACCTGAACGTTTTTGATAACATCGCTTACGGCTTGAGGCAGAAGCGCGTTACCGCCGTTTATGAAAATAATAAGGGCGAGAGAATTGAAAAGAAGGTTAAGCTAACCCGCAAGGAAATTGAAGAGAAGGTTTCCAAGGCGCTTAAGATGGTTGACCTTGAAGAGTTTGAAAAGAGAAACGTAACCACTCTTTCGGGAGGTCAGCAGCAGAGAGTTGCAATCGCAAGGGCAATCGTAAACGAGCCCGAAATTCTGCTTTTGGATGAGCCCCTCGGCGCGCTTGACCTTAAGATGAGAAAGGATATGCAGCTTGAGCTTAAGGAAATGCACAAAAAGCTCGGCATAACGTTTATTTACGTTACCCACGATCAGGAAGAGGCACTCACCATGAGCGACACCATCGTGGTTATGAAGGACGGAACGATACAGCAGATCGGTACGCCCATGAGCATTTACAACGAGCCTAAAAACTCCTTCGTTGCGGACTTCATCGGCGAGAGCAACATTTGCTCCGGCACAATAGTTGGCGACAAAAAGGTTAAGTTTATAAACCACGTGTTTGACTGTGTTGACGATTTCCCCTTGAACGAGAAGGTGGACGTTGTTGTAAGGCCTGAGGACGTATTCCTTATGGACGAGGGCAAGGGACAGGTAAACGGCGTGATCGCAAGCAGCATTTTCAAGGGCGTTCATTACGAAATGGCGTTTATGGTTGGCAAGACCGAGATCATTATTCAGGACACCATTGAGCGCAAGGAAGGCGAGCGAGCAAGCATTTACATCAAGCCCGAGGACATCCACATTATGGCAAAGGAATTTGTTTCCAACAGATACGAGGGCTACATCAACAAGCGCAACCGCGTTTGCTTTGCAGAGGGCGAGTTCGATTGCGACGTTACCAAGCTTTACCCCGGCAGCACGCTTGACGAGGAAGGCTATCTGGTGCTCACCACGGGCGAGAAGCTTGACCTCACAAACACCGAGGTTATCGTTGAGGTGGGACTTAAGGATATAGAGATTATAGATAACGATGAGGATGGCGACGCTTGCGGCTCGATCGTTTCGATAATTTATAAAGGCGACCACTACCAGATAATAATCAGAACCGACGAAGAGGAAGAGGATTTCGTTGTTGATACCGAATACGTTTGGAACGAGAACGACCGCGTGAGCGTAAAGATCCCGCCTGAAAAGATCGGCCTTAAGCTAAAGGTTGCGGAGGGCACGAGAAGATGAAGCTGCGCTTTGCAAGAAAGCATCTGTGCATTCCGTACGCGCTGTTTCTGGCGCTGTTCGTAATAGCACCGATCCTGATTATGCTATACTATGCGTTTACCGACTCAGAGGGCGGGTTCACGCTGATGAACTTTGCAAGTATCTTTTCAGATATAACTGCACTCTCAGCCGTGCTATCCTCTGTTTCGATTGCGCTTTTAACCACGGCAATTTGCCTTATAATAGGCTACCCTGTTGCGTATATTCTTGCAAGAAGTGGCCTAAAACACGGAAAAACCCTGCTTTTGCTTTTCATAACGCCCATGTGGATCAACTTTGTTATGAGGCTTAACGCGCTGAAGGAGTTTTTCGCACTCATAAACATTTTGGATAAATCGGCATACTTCAACACCGTTATCGGCATGGTTTACGATTTTCTTCCGTTTATGATACTCCCCCTCTACACCACGCTGATAAAGATGGATAACAGCCTTATAGAGGCTTCGCAGGATCTCGGTGCAAACAAGATAAAGACGTTTGTGAACGTGGTTATCCCCCAATCCATGCCCGGCGTGATATCCGGAATAACTATGGTGTTTATGCCCTCGATGACAAACTACGTAATAAGTGACATCTTAGGCAGAAGCCACATTACAATTCTCGGAAAGCTGATTGAAAACTACTTTATGCAAAACAACTGGAATATGGGCGCGGCAATATCCATGATGTTGCTTGCCGTGATGTTCGTATTCACCTGGTTGACGGGCGGCTTCAATGACGACGCCGCTAATGCGAAGGGGGTTGGATTATGATTAAAAGAATCTTTTCCTGCGTGTTCCTCGCACTTGTAATGCTGTTTATTTATACGCCTATACTCGTGCTTGTAGTTTACAGCTTTACGGATTCCACAGTTATCGGCGTTTGGGAAGGCTTTTCCTTCCAGCTTTACTCGGATTTATTCCACGACAAAGCGATAATGAAGATAGTGGGCGATACCATACTGCTGGCGGCAGGCGCAGGCATCATCTCAACAATACTCGGCACAACCGCCGCAATCGGTATTTTCCACTCCAAAAAGCGCGCGGCTACCGTTATGAACACCGTAAACAACATCCCCATCATCAACGCGGAGATCGTAACCGCGCTATCGCTGGCACTGCTGTTCGCGTTCGTTCTCACCTTTATAAACAAGCGCATCATATCCCTGCTTATCGGGCACGTTGTTATTACAACTCCGTTCGTTATCCTATCGGTAATGCCCAAGCTAAAGCAAATGGATCCCAACGTTTACGAGGCGGCACTCGACCTCGGCGCATCGCCAACCAAGGCGCTGTTCACCGTTGTCCTGCCCGAAATTTTACCCGGTATGCTCTCGGGCTTTATGCTTTCGGTTACCCTCTCGCTTGACGATTACATCGTAACCGCATTTACCAAGCCCGAAACCTTTAACACCATCAGCACCTACGTTTACAACGCGGTTAAGGTTCCCGCAAACTCGGCACTGCCGGGACTCAGGGCACTCTCAACGCTGATATTTGTTTTGATCATCATTATTGTTATTTTGATGAACGTTGTTAAGAAAAAGGAGGTTCGCAAATGAAAAACCTCGTAAAACGCGCATTATCGCTACTTTTTCTCTTGACGTTTACACTTCCCCTCCTCGCCTGCAGCGATAACGAGGAATACACCGAGTACGGCAATTTGACCTTACGCATCTGCAACTGGGAGGACTACATTGCCGAGGATGACGACGGCGTTGCCATGTGGCAGGAGTTTGAAAGCTGGTATGAGCAAAAGCACGGCGTTGATATAACCGTTGAGTATTCAACCTTTGGCACACCCGAAATTCTGTACAACAACCTAAAGATCAACCCCGGGTGCTACGACCTGATATGCCCCTCCGATTATATGATACAAAAGATGATCGAGGAAGGCATGCTGGACACCTTTGATATTGTAACGCAGATACCGAATTACGACACCTACGCCTCCGGCTACCTCAAAAATCTGTTTGAGGAAAAGGGCTGGACGAGCTACGCACTCCCCTATATGTGGGGAACAATGGGCTTCATCTACAACCCCGAAGAGGTGCCCGATGAGGACGCATTTAGCTGGGCGTGTGCGATTGACGACAAGTACTTTAACAAAACCACGATAAAGGACAGCGTAAGAGATACCTACTTCCTTGGCGTTGCACTCGCTAAGCTCGATTATCTATCTGAATTGAACGAGAAATACACGTCTTCCGCGATCACAAAAGCGGAGTATCAGGCAACGCTCGCAGCCACCTTCAACGACACCTCTGAAGAGATGGTAAACAGCGTTGAGCAGGTTCTCAAAAAGGCAAAGCAAAACGCATTTTCCATTGAGGTTGACAGCGGCAAGGACGACATGGTTACCGGAAAGGTTCACCTTAACTTTGCTTGGAGCGGCGATGCCGTTTACGCAATGGACGAGGCTGAAGAGAGCGGACTGATCCTCAATTACGCCGTGCCTAAGGAAGGCAGCAACATCTGGTTTGACGGCTGGTGCATGCCAAAGGGCGCAAACACCAAGCTCGCGTGTGCGTTCCTCGATTATATTTCCGATCCCGAAAAAGCATGGGAAAACATGGAATATATCGGATATACCAGCGCGATTGCAGGCGATTACGTTTTTGACAGAGTGCTTGAAACCTACGACGTTGGCGCAGATGCAGAGGGCGCTGAAGAGGTTGATCTCTCCTACTACTTTGATAACATCTCAAGGCCGGCAACCCTTTACGTTGACGAGCGCAACCGTCAGTTTGATGCACAGTACCCCAACGAGAGCATCACCACCCGTTGCACGATAATGGATCGCTTTACCCCTGAGCAGGACAAGCGCATCAACGATATGTGGAACAGGGTTAAGGCAGGCGAAATAGGCTTGTATCTGATCGTAATCGGCTCTACTGCAGGAGTTTTCCTGATTGCAGCGCTCATCGTTATCCTCTATAAGAAGGACGTGTTCGTTGCGCGCCCCCCCAAGGGATACAAGAGAATTTCTTAAACGAAAAGTCCGCCTGCAAAAGGCGGACTTTTATAATTGAAACGGAGATATTATGTTTGAAAAAATTTACGAGGCGGTAAAGAAAATCCCCAAAGGCAGGGTTGCAACCTATGGCCAGATAGCTGCCATGATCGGAAGCCCCAGAGCCTCGCGCGTGGTGGGCTACGCGCTGCACGTAAACCCGGAGCCGGGCGTTATCCCATGCCACAGGGTTATAAACCGATTTGGGGAGCTTGCCCCTGCCTTTGCTTTTGGTGGCAGAGAGGTTCAGCGCGCCATGCTTGAGAGCGAGGGCGTTGAGGTTTCGGATAGCTTTACCGTGGATCTTGGCGAGTTTTTGTGGCGATAAACCCTTTCGCTCATAATCGGTAAAGCTGCATTTACCCACTTATTTCACACGTTATCGATATTTCTCCCCTTTTTTGGGGAGATTTTTTTACTAAAAGGGCACCTGCTAAAGCAGATGCCCTTTTTTATTTGACACTTATTTTAGAACTTGATTCTGAAGCCAAATGCTTCGCCCTGTGCGCGCTCCTCAGCGGGAACGTACTCGGGATCAACCTCTAAGCCATACTTAGCCATTACAGCGGCAACAGCCTCTTTAGCGGCTTCAAGCTCAGCCTCGTTTGCAACTGCGATCTCCTGTGCTTCTGCATCGGGATCAACGGTTACGTTTATAACGCCTTCGCCCTTAACTGCCTTAACAACTACGGTGCCGTCTGCAGAGGTATCGGGCTCAACGCCTTCCTCTACGAACATTGCGTAGGAGTTAGTGTAATCTCTAAGTTCTGCAAAGAGCTGATCGAGGTTCTTTTCTGCAGGGAACTTAATTCTGTAGCCAAACGCCTCGGTTTCGCCAAGCTCAACGGCGTCAACCTCAACAGCCTCGTTGAACTCAAGGCCGTATTTAGCCATAACTGCGTTGACCTTTTCCTTAGCCTCTTCAAGCTCTGCTGCGCTTGCAAAGAGGAATGCTTCTGCATCGCATTCGGGATCAAGGGTAACCTCAACGGCTTCCGCACCGAGCCTTGCCTTAACAACAACCTTGCCGTCGTTAGTTCTGTCGATCACGGTATTCTCATCAGCAAACATTGCGAACGAGCATACGTGGCATCTGAACTGCTTGAAGAGCTCTGCAAGTGAAAGCTCGGGAGCGGGCTCTTCCTCAACAGGAGCAGGTACTTCCTCAACCTCTTCCTCAACAGGAGCGGGCTCTTCAGCACCCTCTATTATATATTGATATGCTTCTGCAGGATTGAATTCGCCTTCAACTGCAGCTTCCTCGGCCTTATCAACAACGGTGAAGCCGTTTTCGTTCATTACTCTTTCAATAAGCTCAAAGGCAACGCCCATGCACTCACCGTCGGTAATGGTGTAAACGTTCTTAAGATCGCCAACCGTGGTCTTTTCCTCAAGGATCTTGCCGTACTTCTCAAGGCTGAGCGAGAGGCTGAGATCGAGGGTTTCCTTGCCGTTGGGAAGGAGCTCAAATACAACCTTGCCTGCCTCTGCCTTCTCGGCATCGGTAATTTCAAAGCCGAGCGCATAAGCGCGGAGTGCGCAGTATCTTTCATCGAAATCAGCGATGTTATCATAATTGATTATGTAAGCATAGCCGAGAACTGCATCGTTATAAGTGGATTCGGAAAGCTCAGGCGTTTCGCCCATAACAAGGCCGTTAACCTCTGCCATCTTGTTGATAGCCTCAACAGCGTTGTTAAAGCTGATCTCATCGGTGATGATGCCGCTTTCAAACTTATCGGCCTCAGCAACGACGTAAGCCATGCCGTTTTCTTCCTTGATGCACTCAAGCTTGGTCTTAACAAAGAGCTTGATCTGGTTCTCTTCTGCATAAAGCTTAGCGAGAATATCCTGCTTGATGAAGGATTTTTCACCCTGCTTAACAGGCTTTTTGCAGGAAGCGAGCTTAGCGCGGAGCCTATCATAGTAGCCAACGAGAATGCGCTTCTTTGCGTCGGTCTGTCTTTCATTATATTCTTCCTCGGTGATCCAACGCGCGTAAACTACGCTGTTAGCACGAGGCATGCGTGTTCTGTTAAATTCGTACTTAAGAGTTTTATCAATGCACCAGCCGTCGAACACGTAACCTTCGCGTTCGGGAACGGGAAGCTCGGGAAGCTTCTTACCGTATCTGCCGGCAACTCTCTTAACCTTGGTTCCGCCGTTGGTAACGAACTTGATTTTGTATCTCAAGCAAACGGAAACGATGAAGCAAATGAGTAACGTCAAGAGAGCAACGGCAACGAGTGCGCCGAGAGCGATAAGAACGGGCAAGAGCGCTTCTGCAGAGAACGCGCCGAGCAGGTTCGTGAGCTTCGTGATAGCCAGATTTGACGTATTACCCATTAGGTAATAGGTGCTGAAATGTGTCGTGTCAAACATTATGGATCCCTCCGTATATTCAACTTCAAGAACCTCAGGTCTACCCTCTCCGTTTAAATAGAGCATTTTGAGAGAGCTTTCCACCCCTTTGGTGCTTAAAACGTTGATCGTTTTTTCGTCGTTCTGATCGTTTTCGTCAAACGCAACGGTTACCTTATAAGTAACGCCCTTGGTTGCGTAGTCAATTTCATTTCCGTTCGCATCGATAAGCTTGATCTCAAGACCGAGAAGAGCGGTAAGCCTTCTGGTGACAACGTCACCCTGCTTGCCAAGATCTATCTCGCGAATGAGCTCCTCGTTAAGATCGGTGAAGCTTGCCTGAAGGGTTGTTCCCTTGGAGAACTTCGCGCCCACGATTTCAACCGTGATCTTTCCGCTTACGAGCGTCGTTTGACTTTCTACCTCAAATCCGTCTACGGTAACGGTAAAGCCGTCTACCAAGGCGTCAATTTCATCAATCGTTACAGCGCCGTCTATCTCGGCCTTTTTACCAACGTACTCCTTGGTTATCTCGCGTATCTGCTCGGATGAATAGCTGCCTGCATCGCCGATAATAGCCTCTGCCTTTGCCTCTATTTCCTTCTTTGCAGTGAATTTGTAATTATTAAAGATGTTTACTGCTTCTTCGCTGAGCGCTGCGGTAACTGCGTCAACGTCAAAGAAATCTGCACTCTCAAGCCCTGCGATAACGCCGTAAGCCTCGGCTGCAAGCTCCTTTTCAGCGGGCGTGTAAGCCTTGTTTGCCGAAATAACGCTGCCGTAAGTGCTTCTGAACTGTTCTTCGTACTTAACCAATCCCTTTTCGGAAGCAAGGTCGTTCACCGTCTTGCCGCCTGCTGCGGGAGCAATGTATCCCTTGAAGGAGTCGTATCCGCCTTCAACAAGGGCGTCTATCTCTGCCTCTATCTGTGCAAATACCGAAACTGCGTATAACTGTTTTTCAAACTTTGCTATTAAGGTTTTCTTTGCGGTATCCTTTATCGACTCGATCTTCTGCTCAACAGCGAGAACGAACTCATCGTATTTTGCCTGTGCGGCTGCTGCATTATCCTCTGCCGGAACGCTTGCGAAGTACTCACCTGCGGCAGCTATTATCTTCTTTATCTTTTCCTTTTGAACGAGGTTCCCAACGGTAAAGCCCTGTTCAAAAAGCTCGCCGTTCTTACATTTATATATTTTAACGTTTTCGTAAGTTACAGTCGTTACAAGCGTGGTTTCGTTTACGGTGGTCTTCTTTGCAAAGCCTATTTCAAATTCGTACTCCACACCGTCGTACTCAAGCACGAACGCCTGAACCTCGTTTGCCGATCTCACGGGGGTAACGCTGCCTACCTTCTCGTCAACGGGGGCTACCAAATAGCTTCCGTTGTATCCAAGCGCGTATACGTTTGCAATCACCTGACCGCCAAAACTGAGCTCGTACGATACCTCGTAATCGCCCTCGTAAGCCTCTTCCCAGCCGGCTGCGGCAGCCTTTATCTGTGCCGTTGCCGCTGCATAGGTTTTAGCAGGGGAATATTCCTCATCCGTCAAGGCAACCTCGTACCCAGTAGCGTTTGCCGCGTTGTACGCTTCCGTTGCCGCAACGAGCTGCTCGTAAGCCGCCAGCCTTTCAAACGACGCATCGATCGATCCGTCGTCCTCTGCAGCCGCCTGAACGTAAGCCTTTGCACCATCTATAACCGCAAGCATCTCTGCCGAAGGATCCTTTGCGAAATCCTCGGTTTCGTACTCGTACGCCTCGGCAATGCCGGAAACGTAACCGGTGAGGCCGTAAACCTCATCCCTACTTACGGTGCTTGCCGCAGCAGTGGTGCTGCCCCCGGCAAACAAAAACAGCGCGATCGCCGCTATCGCGATCATCGCAAGTGAAACGATTGAATTTTTCCTGTTTTTACCGCTGAACATAAGAAAACTCCTTATCCGTGCACCCTTTAAAAAAAGGACGCTGAAACTATATATTGTAAATATATAGGCTTGTTTCTATTTTATCATATAAATTCTAACATTTCAATCATTTTAAGGGGGTAAACCGAAAATTTTTTATATTTTTTCCGTTTTTTTAAGGCTATTTTCATTTTTTTGCTGAAACGTGCCCAAGCCTCTCCAGGATTTCAGCCTCACCGTCTATATAAAACTCTGCATTTTTTTGCGAAATAGGGTGTTTAAACGCAATCCCCGTGCAGGCGAGAAGCTGTCCGCCCGCGCGTCCTCTACCGTAAAGCCCATCGCCTACGATCGGATGCCCTACGTGCGCGAGATGCACGCGTATCTGGTGGGTTCTGCCCGTTTCGGTTCTTATAGACGCTATCGTATAATTTTTATAAGGTTTTGTGGCGATAATGCGTGTTTTAGAGGGTTTTCCACCCTCGCCTACGTAGCGCGCGGCACCCTCTCCCGTGCAGATGGGCGCATCTATATCGCAGGGCGGAAGCTCGCCCTCTACGAGCGCGGTGTAGGTTTTGCATATAAGCCTGATATCCTCGTGCAGAATTGAGTGCGCGAGCGCGTTTTTTGCCACGAGAACGAGCCCCGAGGTATCCTTATCAAGGCGGGTGACCACCCTGAAAACGCCTTCCGGATAAAGGTAACGCAAACCGTTAAAGAGGTTTCCGTCAAAATGAGGCGCGGCAGGCATGGACGGCACGCCGCACGGCTTATACACCACAAGCACGTCCTCATCGGAATATATCTCCTTCAATCCCATATCCTGCGGCGGATAGTCAAAGGTCAGCTCCTCGCTGAAGATAAGGCTCAGCTTATCGCCTGTGCGTGCTCTTTCGACAACGGTTACAGGCCGACCGTTAAGCAAAATGTGCCCTTTTTCACGCAAAAAGTGTATTCTTCTGCCCGTATATCTGTTCCGCAGAAAGTCGCGGAGAATGCACTCCTTTTCAATTATATGCTCGATAATTCTATTCATGTGTCACATTATACCACATATTTCCCCTACCGTCAACACAAAAGTGCAATCCAACAAAGCACAGCGGCAGTATTTTAATGTAAACAAAAAAAACCCACAGCGAACAACTGTGGGCTTTTTGTGCGAAATACGGGGTTATTTAAGATTTTCGGGGTTCAACGCCTTGAGCTCATCGAGAACGAACAGACCGTCCTTACGGATAAGAACGTCATCAAACCAGATCTCGCCACCGCCATATTCGGGCGTCATTATGAGAACGAGATCCCAGTGAAGAGCGGAAACGTTGCCGTTGTAGCAATCGTCATAGCAAGCGCCGGGGGTGAAGTGGATTGAGCCCGCGATCTTCTCATCAAACAGAATATCGCCCATGGGCTTGTTGATATAGGGGTTTACGCCGATAGCGAACTCGCCTACGTAGCGCGCACCCTCATCCACGTTGAATATCTCGTTGATCTTCTCGGTGTAGTTAGCGGTTGCGTTTACGATCTTGCCATCCTTAAACTCAAGGCGGATGTTTTCAAATTTAAGCCCCTTGTTGATGGAAGGCGCGTTGTAGGTGATAACGCCGTTAACGCTGTTCTTTACGGGTGCGGAATAGATCTCTCCGTCGGGGATGTTCTTTTCGCCGGCGCACTTCTCGCTGCCGATGCCCTTTATGGAGAAGGTGAGGTCGGTATCCTTTGCAATGAGGTGAACCTTATCCGTTTTATCCATAAGCGCCTTGAGCGCATCCATAGCCCTATCCATCTTGGAATAGTCAAGCGTGCAGACGTCAAAGTAGAAATCCTCAAACGCCTCGGTAGACATACCCGAAAGCTGCGCCATAGACGGAGTGGGATAACGAAGCACACACCACTTGGTCTTCTTCACCCTTATCTCGTGGTGAACGGGGTGACCGTAAAGGGTATCGTAAAGCTTACTCTTCTCTGCGGGGATATCGGAAAGCTCAAAGGAGTTCTCTCCCCCGCGGATGCCAAGGTAAGCATCCATATCTTGCATTATAAAAGAATCGTATTTAGCCCAGAGCTTCTGATGCTCCTCGTCCGTATCCTTTACCATTGCGCGAACAACGGCGTGATCGCGAAGAGTTACGAAGGGGAAGGCGCCTATTTTGCGGGCTTCCTCAACGCACGCCTTAACGAGGGCGTTTTCGATGCCGAACGCCTCTATAAGTATCTTCTCGCCCTTTTTGAGCGAGCAGGAATAGTTAATAAGGTTATACGCAAGCTTTTGAATTCTCGGATCCTTCATTTAAAAAATACCTCTCTATCTGTTTTTACCCTGCCAAATAAGCCGGCAGAGCCTTATTTCTATTAAGATTGTACTCTAAATAATTAGATTTTGCAAGTTTATTTGGCAAATTGCCAAAAATTGTTGACTATTTTGTTAAAAAGAAGTATAATCAATAGTGGTTTGGGAAATATTCCACGCAAATAAAAAAATTGTTAATTATATTTTTGGAGGATAACACTATCATGGCAAACGTAAAAGTTGCAATCAACGGTTTCGGTCGTATCGGTCGTCTCGCTTTCAGACAGATGTTCGGCGCTGAGGGCTACGACGTAGTAGCAATCAACGATCTCACCAGCCCCAAGATGCTCGCTCACCTTCTCAAGTACGATACTATGCAGGGTAACTACGTAGCAAAGGGCCACACTGTTGAAGCTACCGAAGAATCCATCATCGTTGACGGAAAGGAAATCAGAATTTACGCTGAAAAGAACGCAGCTGACTGCCCCTGGGGTAAGCTCGACGTAGACGTTGTTTTGGAGTGCACCGGTTTCTACACCTCTAAGGAAAAGGCTGCAGCTCACATCACTGCAGGCGCTAAGAAGGTAGTTATCTCTGCTCCCGCAGGCAACGATCTCCCCACCATCGTTTACAACGTAAACCACACCAACCTCACCAAAGAGGACAATATCATTTCCGCAGCATCCTGCACCACCAACTGCCTCGCTCCTATGGCTAAGGCACTTAACGACTATGCACCCATCGTTTCCGGTATCATGACCACCGTTCACGCTTACACCGGTGACCAGATGATCCTTGACGGTCCTCAGAGAAAGGGTGACCTCCGTCGTTCCAGAGCAGGCGCTCAGAACATCGTTCCCAACAGCACCGGCGCTGCTAAGGCTATCGGTCTTGTTATCCCCGAGCTCAACGGCAAGCTCATCGGCGCTGCTCAGCGTGTTCCCACCGCTACTGGCTCCACCACTATTCTTATCGCTGTAGTTAAGGGTAAGGACGTTACC
>JAFVXM010000092.1 GCA_017501205.1 Clostridia bacterium | reverse complement strand
GTCGAGTGCAAAGTCCGTTGCCGTATCACAGGCGTGAAGGGAAACGACCATGTCTATCTGCCTGTCGTAAAGCTTGTCCTTCTTGACGTCCGCATGGACGAATTCAAGCGACGAATAGCCATACCTTTTGGCGATTTTGTTGCAGTTTTCAACCACGTCTTCCTTTAAATCGTAGCCGATAACGCGTGTTTTAAGCCCCTTTTTAACAGTCAGGTAGTGATAGAGCAGAAAGGTAAGATAGCTCTTTCCGCAACCGAAATCCAAAACTGTTATCTCTCCGCTATCCTCACTCATAACGTCGTCCACCGTTTCGATAAACCTGTTTATCTGGCGGAACTTATCGTGCATTTTTGCGGCGATCTTATTCTCCGCTGTAAACACGCCGAGGTCCTTTAGCGCAGGCACGTCCTCGCCCTCGTTTATGAGGTAATTCTTCTTTCTGTTGTGAACGGCATCCATAAGCCTTTGAGCCTGCCGCCGCTTCTTGGTAACCGTTCCCTTTTTGTTTGTGAGAATTGTTACGGTTTCATCCGTAAAGATTATTTCAGACTGCTTAAAACACTCGAAAACCTGCGTTTTAAGCCACTTTTCAATATTTTGCTCCTCTATCCTTTCGTGAAAAACCTTGTTTTGAGTGTAGCTCTCGGAAAGGAAATAGCCGTTTTCAATGCGCCTTAAAACTGCCTTTTTATAATCGCCGCGCATAGGTGACGAGCATACTATCTTGACAAGGCAAGGCAGCTTTTGCCTAATGATTTTAAGCGTTTCAGTCATCATCCGCCCTCCTTTCAATACTCTCAAGATCCTCAAGCCATAGCCTGCAGGTTGCATCGGACGGCATACGCCAATCCCCTCTCGGCGAAAGCGTTACCGAGCCTATCTTGACGCCATCCGGCATACAGGAGCGCTTGAATTGCTGCGAGAAAAACCTGCGGACAAAGGTGTTGAGCCACCTGTATATCGTTTGCTCCTTGAAATCCCCCTTGAAGGTTTTGACGGCAAGGTGATATATTTTTGAGGGCTTGAAGCCGTTTCGGAGCAGATGGAAGAGGAAAAAGTCGTGCAGGATGTACGGGCCGACGACGTCCTCCGTCTTTTGGGTGATGCTGTCGTTATCGTGCGGAAGAAGCTCGGGGCTAACGGGGGTATCGAGGATATCCTCAAGCACCGCCTTTACCTCCCTGTTCATCGAGCCTGCCTCATACTCTATGAGATAGCGGATCAGTGTTTTGGGAATTGAGCTGTTAACCGCATACATCGACATATGGTCGCCGTTGTACGTTGCCCATCCAAGCGCAAGCTCGCTAAGATCGCCAGTGCCCACAACTATTCCGCCATACTTGTTGGACATATCCATCAACACCTGCGTGCGCTCTCGCGCCTGCGAATTTTCATAAGTGATGTTGGTGACGGACGGATCGTGCCCTATATTTCTGAAATGCTCGAGAACACTTTCCTTTATATCCACGCACTCGAGCGAGCAGCCGAGAAGCTCGGTTAGCCTTACGGCGTTGTTGTACGTTCTGCTTGTTGTGCCAAAACATGGCATCGTTATTGCGTGAATGCCCTTTCTGTCCTTACCTAAAAGATCAAATGCACGCGCGCACACGAGCAGAGCGAGCGTCGAATCCAATCCACCGGATATTCCGAGCACTACGTTTGAGATGCCTATGTGCTTTATGCGTTTTTTAAGTGCGTGAGCCTGCATGTTAAGGATGAGCTCTGCCCTCTCGTTCAGCTCCTTGCCCTTGGGCGGCACGAACGGAGTTTTTGCGTAGGTGCGTTTAAGCTCAACACCCTCAACCGGCAGGGAGAAGTATATTTTCTCAACACCGCCCTCGGACGGATATGAGTAGTTTGTAAATTTACTGCGCTCGAACTCTATGAGGCTGAGATCGACCTCCGCGTAGATATCGCCGTTTTCAAAAAGCTCGGTTTCGGAAAGGATTTTGCCGTTATCACAAATTATGCTGTGGCCGGAAAATACCATATCCGTTGTAGATTCGCCCTCGCCCGCGTTCGCATAGAGATAAGCGGTAAAGGTTTTTGAGGCCTGCATGGAGATAAGGTTTCTGCGGTACTCCGCCTTGCCGATGGTTTCATCGCTGCAGGAAAGGTTTGCAATCACCGTTGCGCCGTTGAGGCTAAGCCGTACTGACGGCGGTTCAGCCACCCACAAATCCTCACATATTTCAACACCCACGCACATTTCGGGCATATCCTCGTTCTGGAAGATATAGTCCTTGCCGAACGGATAGCGCTTGCCCATTATGATTATCTCGCCGTTTTTTGAAGGGGCGGGATTGAATTGCCTTTTATCGTAAAACTCGTTGTAGTTTGGTAGATAGGTTTTGGGGACCACGCCGAGTATCTGACCGTTGCAGCATACCACCGCGCAGTTATATATCCTGCCATCCTTCCTTATGGGTGCGCCAAAAATGAGCATCAAGCCAAGACCTGCCGTGCGGCGCGCTATATAATCCACGTGCTTTTCCGCACCCTCCAAAAGGGTTTGCTGATAAAACAGATCTCCGCAGGTGTAGCCCGTTAACGAAAGCTCGGGCAAAACGAGAAGCTTTGCGCCCTCTCTCGATGCCTTCTCCGCCGCTTCAATGATGCCTGCGGCGTTATAGCCAACGTCCGCAACCCTGATTTCGGGCGTTGCAACACCCACGCGCACAAACCCAAAATTATCCGCCCTATTTGGCTTTGGCGGCGTTACGGGCGCGCGCTCCTCAATGGAGAGCAGACTGCCAAGCGGGGCCTCGAGCGCCTCGGCAAGCGAAAATAGAGTACCCAGCTTGATGCTTCCGATACTCCCCGCAAAGAGCTTGTTGACCGTGCCGAGTGATACGCCGCTCCTTTCAGCAAGCGCCTCGTTGGTAAGCCCTCTTTCCGTCTTTAATTGTTTGAGTTTTTTTATAACTCCACTATAATTAACGGTCATAATCTGCTCCGAATTTTATCACACAGCACAATTTTACCACAAATTATAAAATTTTACAACCATTTTTTATAGCGTTTTATAAAAAAAATCTAAAAATTTACTGAAAGCAATATAAAAATGGGTAGTTCCTACCACCCATTTTATAATTTTTTATAATTTTAACCCAATCAAAACAGAACAACTTTATAACTTTTTACTCTTGAGCCTCTGTTTCTTCCCCATCGCTATCATCTGCAGATAGAGAGAGCGCGATCACACTTTCTATCTTACCAAGCACCGCATCACGTCCTCTGCCATCCTCTGCCGAGGTTGCAATAACGTTACCCTCTGCCATTTTGACGTGTGCAGCAAGCTCGCGAATTGCGGGTTTTATGCGCGTTTTAGGCAGCTTATCAGCCTTTGTTGCTATAACCGTGAAGGGGAGAATATAGTGATTGAGAAACGCAACCATATCCATATCGTCTGCCGTGGGCTTATGACGGATATCCATAAGAGAGAACACGTGAGAGATATGCTCACTGTGCTCAAAAAAGCTTTCGAGAAGCTTTGCCCACTTTGCCTTCTCCTCCTTGGATACCTTTGCGAAGCCGTAGCCGGGAAGATCGGCAAGGATGAACTCGCCAAAATCAAAATAGTTTACAAGGCGCGTTCTGCCCGGCGTGTTCGAGGTGCGCGCCAGCTTGCCGTTGCGCGCGAGCATATTTATAAACGAGCTCTTGCCAACGTTACTCTTTCCGCACACGGCGATCATGGGCTTATCGGGGATAATAAAGCCTCCCCTATTTGCCGCCGATGTTATAAATTCCGTCTTTTTGATAATCATTTTAGCCCTCCCGCTTACAAAAAAGCGTGTTTTTGCGTGATTTAGGGGGTTCTTAATATTTTTTTACAAACGCCTCGGCAAAAACCTCGTCAACGTCTGCCACGGGCACAAACTTGATTTCTTCCCTTATATTTGCAGGAATCTCATCAAGATCCTTGACGTTTGCCTTGGGGATAACGATGTGCCTTATGCCAAGCCTATAGGCAGCGAGTGCCTTTTCCTTCAAGCCGCCGATGGGCAAAACCTTGCCACGGAGGGTGATCTCACCCGTCATAGCAACAGACTTTTTTACCTCTCTGCCCGTGAACGCCGAGAGAATTGCCGTTGCGATAGTTATGCCTGCACTCGGGCCATCCTTGGGGGTTGCCCCCTCGGGAACGTGGATATGAACGTCGCTGTGATCAAACTTATCCATATCAATATTATATTTATCAGCCTTTGAGCGAATATAGGAAATTGCCGCACGGGCACTCTCCTTCATGACGTCGCCAAGCTGGCCGGTGAGGATTATATCGCCCTTGCCTCTGATGAGCGTGCATTCCACAGTTAAGGTGGTGCCGCCAACAGCCGTCCACGCCAAGCCCGTTACCGCGCCGACCTCGTTCGAAGCGAGAGCTTCATCGGGGAAGAACTTGCGTGCGCCAAGATAATCGGCTACGCGCTCCTCTGTGATAACCTGCTTTTTGAGGCGCGAATTTGTGGCTACCTTGGTGGCAACCTTTCGGCATAAGCTGCCTATTTCGCGCTCTAACGTGCGGACGCCAGCCTCACGGGTGTAACCGTCGATAACCTCTCTCAAGGCGTCGTCGGTTATCTTTATATTCTTTTCGGTAAGGCCGTTTGCCTCCGTTTGCTTGCCGATGAGATACTGCTTTGCAATCTGCATCTTCTCCTCAAGGGTGTAGCCGGAAAGACGGATCACCTCCATCCTATCGAGCAAGGGCGCGGGGATGGTATCAAGGGAGTTTGCCGTGGTTATAAACAGAACCTTGGAAAGATCGTACGGGATCTCCAAAAATCTATCGCGGAAGGTGCTGTTCTGCTCGGGATCGAGAACCTCTAAAAGTGCGGATGCGGGATCACCCCTGAGATCCATAGAGATCTTATCTATCTCATCAAGCAGGAAAACGGGGTTTATGCTACCGGCATCCTTCATTGCGTAAATTATTCTGCCCGGCATCGCGCCGATATAGGTGCGGCGATGACCGCGGATCTCCGCTTCATCCTTGACACCGCCAAGGCTCATCCTTACAAACTTTCTGCCGAGGGCGCGCGCTATCGAACGGGCGATAGAGGTTTTACCTACGCCCGGAGGGCCGACAAAACAGAGGATAGGTCCGCGTATCTTCTGCGTGAGCTTCAGAACGGCGAGGTACTCCACGATCCTCTCCTTTACCTTTTCCAAGCCGTAATGATCCTCGTTGAGTATCTTTATCGCCTGCTTCAGATCCTCCGTATCCTCCGTCTGTTCGTTGAAGGGAAGATCCAAAAGCCAGTCAAAATAATTGCGAATTACGGTATATTCGGGAGAGGACGGCATCATCTTATCCATTTTGGAAAGCTCCTTAAGCGCCTTTTCCTCTACCTCCTTGGGCATATTTTTATCTACTATACTGCGGCGAAGCTCCTCTCTCTCCTCCTCGTCGTCACCAAGCTCGGCGTGGATGGCGCGAAGCTGCTCGCGAAGATAGTATTCCTTCTGGCTCTTATCAATGCTTTGGCGAACGCGTGAGGATATCTTCTTTTCAAGGTTTGCTATCTCAAGCTCGTAGGCGAGAAGCTCATCAAACCTTTTGAGCCTGCCGATAACGGAGTTTTCCTCGAGTATCGCCTGCTTATCCGCCTCCTTAAAATGCATATAGAAGGTGGCGGTATCGGTAAATTCGGCGGGATCGGTTATGTTTTCAACGTTGCCCGTAACCTCTTTTGAAAGCTTTGTTGCCGCTACGTATTCCTTGAACGACGCCTGCGCCACCCTGAGATTTGCCTCCACGAGGGCAGGATCCTCCTCCAAAAGATAGAGCCTTTCAACCTCAACCTCAAAGAACTTGGAGTTTTCGAGATAGTTTTCTATCCTTGCGCGGTACATACCCTGCACGCTGACGCGCGCGTTGTTGCCCGGCATTTTTACTATCTGACGGATACGGCAAACAACACCCACCGTAAAAATATCCGCCGACGTGGGAGCCTCTATGGCTATATCCTTTTGCGTTGCAATGAATATATCCATATTATTATTTGCAGCAACGTCTATTGCGGCAAGGGACATCTGCCTGCCAACGTCAAAGCTCGTTACCACACCCGGAAAGATCACCTTTCCGCGGAGCGCAACCATGGGCAAAACTGTGCCTGCAGAGGCTACGCTTTCAATTATTTCCTGATTAGTTTTTTCTTCCATATATCACCTGTTATGCCCTATCTTACGGGCCTTTCGCTGATAGTATTTGCTTTATCTTAT
>JAFVXM010000091.1 GCA_017501205.1 Clostridia bacterium | reverse complement strand
TGGGCAAGAACGTTCCTACCTCTACGAGGGAGGAGATAGTTGTTCATCTCGCGCAGACGGACGGGGAAACCGGCGTATCTATTTACGAGAAGGAATAGCGCGTTTTTTGCGCGAAAAAGGGCACTAATAAAACAATCCTTTAATAAGGAAATAATTAAATAAAAAAAGAGAGCGTTGCGGCTTAAGCCGTTCCGCTCTTTTTTTTGCATAAAAAATTTCTTAACTGATTATAAACGGAAAAGAGGTTGTCGTCAATACCCTTACGTATAATTATATTTCTTACGCATTGCAAAAAGAAAGATTGTCGATAAAGCAAAAGCAAGAATTTCTGCAACCACCACGGATATCCAAACTCCGTTTATTTCGGGAGATATAAGAAGCGGCAGCAGCATAACGGATGCGATTTGAAATACCAGCGTTCTTATAAATGAGAGAATAGCGGATATCAGTCCGTTGTTAAGTGCTGTGAAAAATGACGAAGCAAATATATTTATACCCGAAAATAGGAAGCATGCAGAGAAGAATCTGAAGCCTATCGCCGTCATCTCGGTCAGAGAAGCGTCGTAGCCGACGAAGATCATGGAAAGAGGAGTGCTCAGCGAAAGTGCCAAGATTGTCATCAGCGCGCCTGTTATCAGCATAGACAGTATGCTTTTTTTGTAAAGGTTTTTTAGCTCCGCATGGTTTTTTGCCCCGTGGTTGTAGCTGACGAGGGGGGCACAGCCAATCGAGTATCCGATAAATATTGCCACAAAAATAAAGTTTACGTACATAATAACGCCGTATGCGGAGATGCCGTCCTCACCGGCAATGCGATATAGCTGGTAGTTATAAAGCATGTTTACGAGCGACATTGATATATTGCTCATAAGCTCCGATGAGCCGTTTGTGCAGGTTTTAAAAAGAACGCTCCACTGCGCCTTGGGCTTGTTAAGGCGTAGAAGACTGTTGTTTTTTCTTGTGAAATAAAACAGGGGAACAATGCCGCCGATAAGCTGACCGAGAGCCGATGCAATAGCTGCTCCCACCAGACCAAAGCGGAAAACGCCAACTAAAAGTGCATCACCAACTATATTCGTACAGCCCGCAATGAGGGTTACGATCAGCCCGATCTTTGGCTTTACTGCTGCTACGAAGAAGGCTTGAAACATATTTTGAAGCATGAATGCGGGCATTGCAGAAATCATAATAGTCCCGTAAATCACACAATAATCAACAATTTTGCCCTCTGCTCCAAGAAGGATGGATATGGGACGAATAAACACAATGCCAAGCACGGATAAGGCTGTGCCACCAACAACCGCGGCAATGCAAAGGAACGAGAAGTAGCCGTTTGCGCTTTCAGCGTCGCCCTCGCCAAGCGTCTTTGCAACGATAGCACTGCCGCCCGTTCCCATCATAAAGCCGAACGAGCCTATTATCATTATAAACGGAAAGATGAGGTTGAGTGCTGCGAACTCCTGCTTCCCCACGAAGTTGGACACAAAAAAGCCGTCCACCACACTATAGATGGACGTGAATATCATCATCAGTATTGAGGGCAATACGAAGATGAAAAGCTTTTTAAACGTGAAGTGATCTGAAAGCTGAATTTGCACTGCTATCGCTTGCTCCTTAAAAGCGGATAGACTTATTATATATCAATGGATATTTAATGTCAAGCAGGGGTTGGGAATAATCGGGCAGCGTGAAAAATATATTAAGAGAGAAGGTGGGTTTTGCCAAATGACGACAAAAATCCGCTCAATCTATCAAAATGCAGTAAGAATAAAGGAGTATAATTGTGAGGATAACTTACGCAAGGGAGCTTTTAAAAAAAAGGTGGGTTTTGCCTGTGGCGCTGTGTTTAATGCTTGTGCTGCTTTGCTTTATGAACGCGAGAACAGGTGCTTACGCCGTGTACTACAACACTTCTGCGAGAAAGCTACCCATATATTCGGTTGAGAGAGATGATAAGAAAATTGCTATATCCTTCGACTGTGCGTGGGGCGCTGAAAAGACGCAAGGGCTTTTAGACGTGATGAGAGAATACAATGTGAAATGCACCTTTTTTATGACGGCCTTTTGGGTGGAAAAATATCCCGAAACGGTTAAGGCAATTTTTGACGAGGGGCATGATATCGGAACTCACAGCGTAACGCACTCGTATATGTCTAAAATGAGCGTTAGTGAGATTGAAAGCGAGCTTAAGGAATCGTCGGCGCTGATTGAAAAGATTACGGGAGAGAAGGTTACGCTCTTTCGGCCGCCGTACGGTGATTATAACGATAGGCTCATAGAAACGTGCGAAAAAGGCGGTTTTTATGCTATTCAGTGGGACGTGGATAGCCTTGATTGGAAGGACGTTACGTCATCCGATATAGCAAAGAGAATAATAAGCAAAACGGGGAGAGGCTCTATAATTTTATGCCACAATAACGCCGAGCACACGCTTGAGGCGCTGCCTCTTGTGTTTACCGATCTTATAGGAAGAGGCTATGAGTTTGTGCCGATATCGGAGCTTATTTATTTGGATAATTACACGGTGGATCATTTAGGCAGGCAAAGACGCGCGCGGGTTGATTCCGCCGCGTAAGAGGTTGCATAAAAATATAATTACTCGGAGGAGATAAATGGATTACAGCAATGAAAAAAACAACAGGGTGTACCTTAGCGGAGAGATAGTATCTCCAGCGGTGTATTCGCACGAGGTTTACGGCGAGGGTTTTTACGAGTTTTCGGTGAGTGTAAACAGGCTTTCGGGGCAATCTGACGTTTTACCCGTGACGATAAGCGAAAGACTGGTTGAGGAAGGGCAGCTCGACGTCGGATCGCACGTAAACGCCATAGGACAGTTCAGAAGCTATAATAAAATAGTAAACGATAAGAGCAGGCTTATGCTCACCGTTTTTGTGAGGGAGCTTATTGAGGTACCGTTATTTGCAAACCCAAACAACGTGGTGCTTTCAGGCTACGTGTGTAAGCCACCCGTGTACCGCACAACTCCCTTTAATCGCGAGATCGCTGATCTTTTGATTGCGGTAAACAGGGCGTACAATAAGTCCGATTATATCCCGGCGATAGCGTGGGGCAGAAACGCGCGGTTTGTTAAAAATCTTCCCGTTGGGGAAAGGATAGTTGTGAGTGGCAGAATACAAAGCAGAGAATATCAAAAGAAGCTGTCGGAAACGGACGTGAGAACGATGACCGCTTATGAGGTTTCCGTTTCAAAGCTGGCGGCATACGATAACGTTGAGGCGTTTGACGTGGACGCTGAGTTTTACGGGCTTGGCCGCACGCCCGTGCTTGAAACAGTATAAAAAGAAAAACGCGCCGCCCCTTTTTTTTGGGGCGGCGCGCGACTTTCTTTTTTTAAATTCAAAGTAAAACTGCCGAAAATGCGAGATTTAGGCGGTTTTTATTTTTTGTTTTTGAACATAAAGCGCTTGTTTTTAAAATCAAACATTGTGAACAGGTTAAACGCGATGAACAGCACCGCGCATATACCCGTGGTTATTACGGACTCAACGAGCCCTACCTTAAGATAACCCACAAGCAGCATTATAGGGAAGCCAAACAGTATTGCGGGCATGGATTGCATTACCATATTGTATGACGCGGGAGTTTTAAATTCGGGGTCAATCTCCCTTAAAAGGATGGTTCCCGTAGACGCGGTTCCCGTAAGCATGCCGAACAGAGATACAAAGGCTTCCTCCTCGTAGGTGGGATACAGGCGCTTGCAAACGAACTTAAGATAAATAAACGAAACAACCGAACCTATAGCGCAAA
The DNA here is from genome assembly GCA_017501205.1 of Clostridia bacterium. Classification (GTDB taxonomy): domain Bacteria; phylum Bacillota; class Clostridia; order Christensenellales; family Borkfalkiaceae; genus RGIG3732. The sequence continues at coordinate 28,830 of JAFVXM010000091.1, read as the reverse complement.
CGAGGATGAGGGGGAGCCAAAGACCTTCAAGCTTATTAAAGTCTATAGCTGCGGTTGCAGCTAAGATCATCACGTCAAAAACAAGGCCGGAGATCCTGTTAAGCAGGTAGTTATCGGTGTAGGTGTGCTTCATTGCGTTTGATTTTTTAAGAAGCTTTATAATCTGCTTTGCAAGGATTGCAAATACCGTGCCGATAAGGAAGTTGAAGCCGTAGAACAGATCGGAGATGGTCTTTCCGAAATTGCCAAGGAAGGTTGCGGCAGCGCAAAGCTTTTCTAGACCAAACAGGAATAAATAGGAAATTGCATAGATTGCAAAAACTAACGCGATCTGCATGGTAAGGCGGTCTATCGACTGTGAAACGGGAATTATATCCTTTGCGTTTTCATCGGTTTCGTCAATGAAATCGCCCCCTATATTCTTGATCTTACCCTTTTTCTTCGCAATGTTTAAGTAAACGACGCCAACCAGACAAGCTACAAAGAAGCCGCAGGTTGCAATGGCAAGGCCGAAGTTTGCTCCCTCAAAATAGGGGTGCTCGGTTTGAAGGATAACGCCGTTGTTAAGTGCCTGACCGGGGCCTTGACCGAAGCCAAACGCCAAAAGAACACCTGCGCCGGGGAAGAGCTTTTCCTTGTAGACGGCAAGGAGTGATAGCGGTATAGTTATCAACATGCCCACTATAACCTGTATTAAATAGGTGTTAACAACCGTTGCGCCCGTTTTAAAAATGGTCATGCCTTGACCGGGCTGCTTTTTGCCGCTATCCTTAAGGGTCATGCTTATAAATCCGAGGCCGAGGCAGTGGTAAGCAACTATTTCCATAAAGCCCTCATTTATAAAGGCCTTAACGGGCGGGATAAGCTTCAGCAGGAGAATCAGCATTCCGCCGATAACGGCAGAGGGAAGAAGCGATTTGCGGATAAACGGTATTTTTCTGCGCAGTATGTTTGCAATTATTACGGCGCCGAACAGTATGCCCATTTGTGCGATAAACGCCCAAGTGCCGTTATAATCCGAGGTAGACATTGACAATAGGTTCGTCATAATTTCCTCCTGAAGAAAGATGTTTTAGCATATAAAATGCGTGCATATATTTTAGCGGATTAAAGCGTTTGCCACCCTTTAAGAAGTAGGAAACGTCGTTTACGTAGAATATGATTGCAGAGTTTTGCTGAATAGCCATCGACTCTATATCCTTAACGTCAAAGGTCTTACCGCCCGCCGTAAACGTGGTGGGAGTGAGGGAAATCTCTCCCTTGCTGATGAAAACGGTTTTTCCGTCGCCAAACGAGGAGAGCTTAGCGTTCTCATCCTTAAAGATCGTGCCGTCAAAATTGCTCAGTTTTTTAAGCAACGCGGCTGCTTGCATATCGTACCACTCGGTAGTCGTACATGGGCAATTTTCCCCGTTAAACGTGAGATTTACGGTATATTCTGCCGTCATGCCGCAATTTGTGCAAGTAACGTGGTTGCCTTTTGAATAGAGTGTTTGATAGCTGTTGCAGTGAGGGCACCAGTAAAGCATCTTTTCAAGGTATTCGGCCCTGCGGTTGCTCTTAAAGGGATCGCTTGATGGGATCTCCTTTACGGTGAGGTATTCGTTAATCTTGAGGCTTAACTCTTCAGCCGAGAGGCTTTCGTACTCCTCCGGCATAAGCTTTTTAACAACGCAGCCGGTCATCTTGCCCCTTCTTGCCGAGCGAGCCCAGCGCGGCTTTGCGCCGTAGCCACCGTGCAAATTGTACAGTAGCACGGGTACCTTAAGCATCTTCACCATTTTTGCGGCTCCGGTTGAAATCGTGCAAAGCCTTCCGTCGTAGGTGCAGTTGCCCTCGGGGAAGATAAGCACCTTTCCGCCCTCCTTCAGCACCTTGGCGCTGTTTTTTACCGCCATGATATCCACCTTGGATTTCTTCTTCATTATAGGCGCTGCAACGAATTTTATTACAGAGCTTATAAAGCCGAGGTTGAATATCCTTTCGGTGGCCATCATGTAGATAGGATGCTTATAAAACGAAAACCCAACTAAAAACTGATCGGCAAAGGTTTGGTGATTGCTGAGTATCAGGCAGGGCTCGTCTTTGGGCATATCCACGTGCTTGGTCGTATAACCGTATCTTATGCGATATATCGGCTTTAGCACGAACGCCAGCAGGTAGAAAATAACTCTATGAATTGGCCTTGACCATTTTTTGTTTTTCTTCTTGTTTTTTTCCATATTATTTTCCTTGCGGACTAAAAATTCCGCAAGGGGGAGCGCGCTCCCCGTAAGCATTATTTGGTGTGGACAAACAGTGCAAACCGGAATTGTTATATGTATATACAATATGTATTAGTATATATTTAGTACATATATATTTTAAACTATAAAATTTTTTTTGTGAAGTGTTTGAGCCTATTTTTTGAAAAAAAGCGCCGCTAAGAAAAAGTTTCAACTATCTCTTAGCGGCGCAACGGCTCTTGCTTTTGTTTAGTTTTTGTCTGCGTGGTAGGCCGATTCCATCATCTCGTTGAAGCCCGGCCGCTTAACAATGTAGCAAAGCTGTCGGTACGTTTCATCAAAGTCAGAGGTTTCTGCCTGAATTATAAATTTATCGCCAACGTGGATTTTGCGCTCTCCGTCCTCGTCCATACCGTAAATAATATTTCCGTTTTCATCGGTTTTTTCAACCTTGATAACCAGCGTGTTTGCCGGCCACAAAATATCGCGCACGCTTCTGTTTACGGCAAACGAGCCAGCCTCTATTTCAATTTCAAACTCAACAAGCTTTTTGCGCTTTCCTTGGTAATGGTTTGCGAGAATATTGCCGAGTGAATTGTCAAATATTGCGTCTATGTGGAACAGCTCTATTATAAAATATGCCATTATAATAACAAGGCATGCCGCCCAAAGATGCACGGTAACCTTCGTCATTTCAACAACGAGGATTATGGCCATTATGGGCGCTCTCACAACCGCGCCGAGCAGCGCGCACATACTGATTAGAACCACCAGATTATAAAATTTCTCGTCCATACCCATATAGATAAAGAGGTTTGCCATAAGTCCGCCAAGCAAGGCTCCAAGCGCCATAACGGGTATTGTGTATCCGCCGGTAACCTCGCTTGAGGAGCATATTACCAGCTGAAAAAGTTTTATGGCAAAGAGGGCGAGCAGCAGCTTCCAAGGGTACTGGAGGGTGGCAATTTTGCGGATCAGCATTGAACCACCGCCTATCGCATCCGCCGCAGAAAGGCCTATGATACCGGTGATGAGAAAAGCCGCAATAAACTTAACAAGGCGTGGAATTTTTAGCTTTCGGTTAAGCTCGTTTAGCTTGTTTATCATAAAGCTGAACAGCCCCGCTGTGAGCCCCGTGACAACGCCAAGGATGATAAAGTAGCCTATTTCGCGGAAAGTTGGGCTGATTTCAGACGTGAACTCTGTGAATATAACGTTTGTTATTCCGTGCCCGGTGAGGTGGGTGAGAACGTTTGAGGTGACGGTTGCAACAATTGCTGAGGCCGCTGCCGGCAGTAAAATCATGGGGGAGAAGCGTTTGTGCCCTTCCTCAAGAGCAAAAACGATTCCGGCAAGGGGAGCGTTGAAGGCAACGGCAAAGCCTGCCGCTGCGCCACCCGTTACGGATTGCCTTCTCCAGGCGTATCTTGAAGAGAAGCGGTTGCTGCCTATTTCGTTTGCGCCCTTTCCTATGCAGCCGCCCACGAAAACGCTTGGCCCCTCGCAGCCGAGAGGAAGCCCTGCGAAAAAGGATATGAAGCTGCCCACTATCATCGAAACAGCAGATCTTAGCCAGCGCAGGGGGAGAAGCCCACGCATAACTCCTTCAACGTATGGGATGCCGCTTCCGCAAGCCTCAGGCGTGATCTTTACGTTAAGCCATGCGAGAAATCCGAGTGCACCAAGAGATAGAAATAAAAGCGGAATAAACGCCGGATTTTCTCTCACGAAGGTGTAAATTTCAACGGTGTGCTCGCTCAACCACTCCGCCGCTACGGTATAAGCCCATACTACGGCGCCCGTGAACAGACCGATTATGCACCCGTACACCACGATAGGCAGTAGGGTATGTATAAAATACGACTTGTAGCTTTTAAAGTCGCGTTTAAATTTTAAGAGATTGTTCATATTACAGCGTTAAAGAAAGAAGAATTACGATGCCCTGTATTGCAACGAGGTGAATGGGGTAAAAGAGGTAGAAGAAGGATTTGAGCTTGAGCTTGCCCCTCTCGCCGTTATAGAGTGCGGCGATAATCACGGGCACGAATGCAAACCAGTAGTAGGGGAAGCCTTCAAAGCCGCCAAGCATATCGGAAAGGCACATTGCCAGCACTCCCAGCGCCATCATCAGCGTGCGAAGCCACCTGTTTTTAAACAGATAGCAAAGCAGGGGAAGCAACGCGCCGAGTATGCCATAATCGAGATACCCGCCCTTGTCGGTTGCCCACGTGTTTGCAAGCACAAGCACGGATGCAACGCACGCAAAGCATATAAGGTGATAGAGGAAGCCGTTATTTTTTTCCTTAACGCTCTTTACCATACCGTCGTAAGAGTAGATTAAAAGTATGGAAAAGGAAAAAGTGGTAAGAATACAAAGGTAAAGCTCCTGCATCGCCACGTAGTAAACTATATCGCAAACGACGCCAAGCAGGAATATCATAAGGAAATAGCGCTTGCGATCCTTGGTGTGGCGGCAGCCCTCAGCTATCATAAATGCAAACAGCGGCATCGCTATTCTGCCTATGGAGCGCATTGCGAGCATAAGCGTTTCTCCGATAAAGTACGGGTAAAACGCAAAGCCTATATGGTCTATAAGCATCGCCACCGCGCTTATGATCTTGATGGTGTTTCCCGAAAGAAAGCCTTTGAATTTAATCGTCATTTTTTTTCTCCTTCGTGGGGTTTTTGCGCGAAAAAGGGGTTATTACTCTTTTTCTGAACGGCCAAAGGATGGTCAGCGTTTGCAAGGGGATTGCAACTATAAATATCAGCCATATCTTGGTTGCGGGGAACGGGAAGCTCAAAAAGACTGAGAGCGCCGCCGTCCAGATAAGCGCAGAAACGAGAATTGTGGGTATTGGTCGCTTACCCCAAAGCATGCTGAACACTATGCCTACAATGGCGCTGACAGGCAAGGCGTAAATAAATGCCATCCAGTTTTTTAAGGGGACCTCGCACCAGTTGAGTATAACAAACACGATAGTGGCAGCCAGCCAAACTACGCCCACAGAAAGCAGAGAGATTACAATCTTGTTCAGCCTTATTTCTTTTTTTGCGGTGGGGTGCTTAACGTTTCCGATAAGCTCGTCTACCGTGATGCCAAACAGGTTTGCCAGCTCGCGAAGAATATATACATCCGGCACGGCCTCTCCGCGTTCCCATTTAGAAACAGCTTTGTCCGAATAGTTTAGCTTATCAGCCAGCTGAAGCTGGGTAAGCTTTAGTCTTTTTCTATGCTCGGCGATGTTTTTCGCCACGCTTGCTTTTATTTTATCCATGAGAGCATTATATCATATAAAGTGGCAAATTTCAAGTGTTTTAGTGGGTTTCTACCGTGAGTAGAGGGCAAATTTTGGGCAGTAGAGTCGAAAAAACGACGAGTAGAGTGGGAAAATCAATCGTAGAGGAAAGGCGCGGTCTTTTCGGTTGATTTTTGCATAAGCTTTTGGTAAAGTGAGTGCAATGCAAAAATTCATCTGCAAAATCTAACACAAGGAGGTAAGGACACGTGGAAAAAAAGATTGTTGTTTTTGGCGATTCTATTTCAAAAGGAATCGTGAGCGAGGGCGAAAAGCTTTTGAAACTGGACTCTGACGCCGCAACGCTTATAGAGGAAAAGTACGGCTATACGATAATCAATCAGTCACGCTACGGCATGACGCTTAAGAGGCTTTGCGAGAGGCGTGCCGTTGAGAAATTTTTAGATCAGACCGATGGTGTTGAATACGCGGTTTTGTGCATAGGTGGCAACGATGCCGATTACGACTGGAAGGCCGTTGGCGAAAATCCGCAGTTAGACCACGGGCCCGTTACGCCCATTGAAGAGTTTTACTCTCTTTTAGAAGGCACGGTTGAGCTTTTGCAAGAGAGGGGTGTTAACGTTATGCTATGCACGATACCGCCCGTGGACGCCGTTAGATATTTTGATAACGTTATATGCCGCCGTGCAGACGGCGACCGAGTGCTTGAATTTTTAAACGGTGATCTTTCAAATATTTCCCGTCATCAGGAGGCGTACAACACATATATCGTGGGGTGTGCGGTAAAGCACGGCTGCCCCGTTATAGATTTGAGGACGGGCTTTTTGCTGGATAGGCGATATCTCAGTAACTATTGTGAGGATGGTGTTCATCCAAATTGCCTTGGGCACAGGTTTATGGCAGAGCAAATAGTGCTGTCGCTTGCAAGGCAGGGCGTTTTTTTGAAAAAAAGAGTTAAGGAGTAATGTTATGAACGAAATCGTTATTTCGGTTGAGTCCACTTGTGATCTTTCGGAGGAGTGGGTAAAAAAAAGCGGAGTGAGTGTTATAAATATGGAGTATAGCATTGACGGCACTGTTTACGTTGCAGGTGACGGATCGCACACCTCAAAAAGCTTTTACGACAAAATGCGCGAGGGTGCCGTTACAAAAACCGCGCTTATAAATGAATATGACGCGGAGAATTATTTGAGCGGTATTCTTGAAACGGGAGCAGACGTTATCCATCTTGGCTTTTCAAGCTCTCTTTCGGGTACATATCAGAGCTTTGCAGCTGCAGAGGAGAAGCTTAAGAGGAAGTATCCCGAAAGGAAGATAGCCGTTATCGATTCTCTTTGCGCAAGCTCCGGGCAGGGCTATTATGCAACTTTGGTTTCACAGTACAGCAAGGAGCATACCTTTGAGCAGACTGTAGAATACGCAGAGAGCTTAAAGCACAGAATAGTTCACCTGTTCGTGGTGGACGATCTTAAGTACCTTGCGCGAGGCGGAAGAATATCCAAGGCAACCGCGCTTTTGGGTAACACCATCCACATGAAGCCGGTTATGCACATGAATAAGGAGGGCGCACTCGTTGCCTACAAAAAGGTGATCTCAAGAAAGAAATCTCTCCTAGAGGTTTCAAATCGCGCAGCCCACGTGTACAACTGAGAGGGTGGCAGGATATTTGTTGCGCACGCAGATTGTATAGACGAGGCAAGGCTTGTTGCCGAGCGTTTGGAGAAAGATACCGGGGTTAAGCCTGACATTATGGATCTCGGTATGGTTATAGGCAGTCACTCCGGTCCCGGTACGCTTGCAATATTTTTAACCGCAAGTGAAAGGGATTGATTGGCGTTAGAGCAAGATGCGGCCGCGGTTTTTTCGGCAACAAAATATATAGCGAAAAGGGCGGAGCAAGCGTTGGCTTCCGCCCTTTAAATTGCGATAAAAAATTTTGTTTTCAGGCTTTTCAAATGTGCATAATCGAGTTGTTTTTTTAATAGGATTGTGATAGAATATATAACAAAGGAAAGCGGAGTAAATGAAGCCGCCAAGCCCTCCGAAAGGGCGGGGCGCGTGGGGCTTTCCGTGGGGAAAATGGGAAATAAAGCGTGATTTAGGTCACTTTTGGAGGAATAAATGGATAAAAGAATTCTCACCGTTCAGGATATATCCTGCGTTGGGCAGTGCTCCCTTACGGTAGCGTTGCCGGTTATTTCCGCGTTTGGCTTGGAAACGGCGGTGCTTCCAACGGCAGTGCTTTCTAATCACACCTACGGCTATACGGGCTGGACCTTTTGCGACCTTACCGAGCAAATGCCCGCAATCAACGAGAGGTGGGCTAAGGAGTGTGTGGATTTTGATCTGCTATACACCGGCTATCTTGGCTCGGCAAAACAGATAGAGTATATAAAAACCATTTCGCGTGAGCGTATGCGTGCGGGCGCGGAGCTTGTGGTGGACCCCGTCATGGCGGATAACGGAAAGCTGTATACAGGCTTTGATCTCAGCTTTGTTGAGGAGATGAAGGGGCTTGTGTCGGTGGCTGACGTCGCGTTGCCAAACATCACGGAGGCGTGCTTCCTCACGGGAGTGGAGTACGTTGACGGCTGTACGAGCAAGGAGTACGTTGAGAGGCTTATAGACGGGCTAAAGGCGCTTGGAGCAAAGAAAATAGTGCTGACCGGAGTGTCGCTTGAGGCAGATAAGCTCGGCGTTGCCGTGTGGGACGGAAGCAGGATCGAATATCGCTTTGAGCAGCTTATTGATAAAAAGTTCCACGGCACGGGTGATCTGTTTGCATCCGCGTTTGTTGGGGCGTATGCTTTGGGCGACGGCATTGCCGACGCCGCGCACTTTGCAGCAAAGGTTGTTGTTAGTGCAATAAAGCGGACAATAGGCGACGATAGCCATTGGTACGGTGTTAAATTTGAAAAGGCGTTGCCTATGATAACGGCAAGGCAAAAATAAAAAAACCACCTCTTTCGCACAAAAACGAGAGAGGTGGTATTTTTTTAGGGTTGTTTACAGGCTTCTGAACCCTCTGCCGAGTATTTCGCTGGAGTTGGTTACCATTATGAAAGCGGCGGGATCTACTTCCTTGATCTTTGCCTTTAAAACGTGCGCCTCATGCCTGTTGCAAACGGTAAGTAAAACTGTTTTCGGCATGTGAGAGAATGCGCCCTCTGCCTCGTGGCGGGTTACGCCGCGGTGCATATCCTGCAAAACGAAGGCGCATATCTCGTCTGCTTTTTCCGTTATGATCGTAAAGTATTTGCACATATTCAGGTTTTCGATTATGCCGTCTACAAAGAACGATTTTGAAAACAGGCCGAGAACGGAGAAAAGGCCTACGGTAACGTCCTTATATACGAAGAAGGATGAAAACGCAATTACGCAATCGGCAAGCAGCAGCGCTGTTCCAACGTTGAGCGAGGTGTACTTTTTAAGTATCATCGCAAGTATGTCCGTGCCGCCGGATGATGCATCGGAATTAAACAGAATTGCCGAGCCTATCGCAGTTAAAAGGATTGCAAAAACCAGCTCTAAAAGGGGTTGAGAGGTAAGGGGCAGGGGCAGTGCGGTTGTGGAGAAAAGCTTTAGCACGTTTTCCTCGGGGAATAACCATTCAAACAAATACGTCAGAGCTGAATAAGCAAGTGTGCAGTATATTGTTTTAAAGCCAAACGATTTGTTTACGAAGATAAATCCTACCACGAGAAGCAGGCCGTTTAGTATTATAATCATCAAGCTGGTGGTCAGCCAATTCAGCGCCTCCACGTTGCTTATCAGCTTGCCGAGAAGAGTGGCAAGACCGCTCACGCCACCCGTTACGAATCCGTTTGGGATCTTAAAGAAATAGACGCCTACTGCAAGAATAAGGCATCCCAAGGTCATCAGCAAAAAGCTCTTTATTTTTTTTAGCATAAAGCTCTCCCTCATCAGCTCAATACGCGCTGACGGTGTTCCTGTTTGTAATCTGCAATTCATTATATCACTTTTAAGATATAAGTCAAATATTTAAGGCTATCTGCAAGGTGAATTTTTTTCTGCAGCAAAAAAGCAGAATATAAAAAGCCCCTTTTTCTCACAAAAAGGAGCTTTTTTGAATTACAGGTTGTAATACTTATCGAATTCGGCGGGGTGAGGGATGGAAGCGAGCTGCCTGCTCTCCTCGCGCTTGATTTTTATAAAATTCTCAATGAGCTCCTTGGGGAAAACACCGCCTGCGGTGAGGTAATCGTTGTCCTTTTCGAGTGCGTTGAGAGCCTCGTCAAGCGAGGTGGGAAGGTGGCTGAGCTTAGCCTTTTTCTCGTCACTGAGGTGGTAGAGGTTTACGTCGTACGGGCCCCATCCCTCTGCGTGTGGATCGATCTTGTTTTTGATTCCGTCAAGGCCTGCCATGAGGATAGCGGCGTAGCAGAAATAGGGGTTGCAGGTTGCATCGGGATTGCGAAGCTCAAAGCGGCGCTTGTCGGGCGACTTTGCATACGCGGGTATGCGGATAACCGCGCTTCTGTTAGACGTTGCGTAGCCAACCGTTACGGGTGCTTCAAAGCCCGGAACAAGGCGCTTGAAGGAGTTTGTGCTGGGGTTGGTTATCGCGCAGAGAGAGGAAATATGCTTTAAAAGCCCGCCCATAAAATAATGTGCCGTTTTGCTGAGATTTGCATAGCCTGCGTCATCAGAGAAAACGGGCTTGCCGTCCTTTAAAAGAAGCATATGCACGTGCATTCCGCTACCTGCCTCGCCGTAAATGGGCTTGGGCATAAAGGTTGCCGTTTTGCCGTGCTTGAGCGCGGTGTTGTGGATAATATATTTGATCATCATCGTTGCATCAGCCATAGCGGACATTTTGCCCAGCTGCGGCTCAATTTCAAACTGACCTGAAGCAGCAACCTCGGGGTGGTGATAGTTTATTTCGATGCCCGCGTTTTTCATGTGCAGGCACATTTCGCTGCGCGCCTCGTAGCCTTTATCAAATGGCTTTGCAACGTGATATGCCTTTTGCTTAGGGATAACGCAGCCCTTTCCCTCTGTGGAACTGTTCCAGTACGACTGCTCAACGTCCACAGCAAAGCCGATGCTGTTTGGCGCAACCTCCCAGCCCACCTGATCGAACATATAGAACTCAAATTCGGGAAGGATAAGCATAGTGTCAGCCACTCCCGTTGCGCGCATATATTCCTCTGCGGCAATAACGATGTTGCGCGGGTACTGTGCAAGCGGCTTGTTTTCGGGGCTTGCAATTACCATTGCATTGCCGGTCATAGAGAGGGTGGTTATATCGCAAAAAGGATCGATAACTGCGGTATCGGGATCGGGAATAAACACCATGTCGCTCTTTTCAACAACGGCATAGCCGTAGTTGGATGCGTCAAAGCCTATGCCACTCTTTAGTGTTTCCTCGGAAAAGTTTTCGGCAGGTATGGTAACGTGCCTGTACTGCCCGTTTATATCAACCATTTTAAAGTCAACCATCTTAACGTCATGAGCCTTTATCAGCTCAAGGACCTTTTGGATCTTTTCTTTCATATCTTTTCTCCTTTGCTCAGATAAAAATATTATACCATGATTTTTTAAAACAGTCAATAGCGTTTGAAGTTAGTCCTTAAAAGGGTTTAACATTTCAGGCTCATCTCTTATGCCAAAGAAAAAGCACACCACGGAAAAAACAATGAGCGCTGCGCCAAAGCAAATGTAGTACACGGGGTAGAAAACGAACAGACTGAAGAACTCAAGCGCCAGGCCGTAAAGAAAATATTGCCTTGCGCGCTTCCTGTTAAACATAGCTTTGGGTAAATTGAGCCGATGCTTTTTTTCTTCCACCTGCTCCTTTTGCTCGGGGAAAAGCTCAAAGCGCTTGAGGGTAAGGTAGAGATTTGCCCCGTCAACCAAGCGTATTCTGCCGGCAAAGCGAGGGGTTAGCTGAAGCACCTCTTCTGAAAAAACTCTGCCTAAAACTATAAGCTTGCGCCCCTTGTCCGCGCGCTTATACAGATCGGTTATCATCCCCTCGTGCACCTTGGAAAACGTGAAGCAGAATCTCACCTCTGCGCCTGTTTCTGTGAGAAAAAGGGCATTTTCTTCGGTTTTGAACGGGATATCCATCTTTAAAAACAGCTTGGAAAAGAACTGCGTGAGCTCGCTGTCGGTCATAAGGCAAAGGGTGTTTAGCACGTCTTCCATTTTTTGCGCATCCTCTTTTTTTAGAGAGTAGGTAACGTCCTTTCTTTTAGAAATTGATCTGAACAGCAGGGCTGTGAGTGTGGCAAACGCAACGGAAAGAGCGGTTGCCCAAAACAGGCTTTTAAGATAAAATCGAAGCAGAGCAAAGCTTGCCGCGAGGGTTGCCAAAAAAACGAAAATCAGATCGAGCACGGCGGGAATAATTTTCTTTCTCATAAATCTTTTTTGCTCCATAGGTTGATACTTATAATAATTACCGTAAAAATATAAATTAAACTTGTAAAAGTTTGCAAAATATGTTAAAATAATATAATAATGAAAATTGTACTCTTCGGCGGAACGTTTGATCCCGTTCACAGCGAGCACGTAAAGCTCGCAAAAGGGGCGCTCAGGGAGCTTTCGCCAGACAAGTTAATAATTTTACCCGCGTTTATTCCGCCGCACAAGGCAGGAGCCGCGGCACCTGCCGAGGATAGGCTCAATATGGCAAGGATAGCCTTTGCCTTTGACGAGAGAATTGAGGTGAGCGGCTATGAAATGGAGAGGGGCGGCAACAGCTACTCTTACCTTACGGTTGGGCATTTCCGCTCTCTGTATCCCGATGCGGAGATAACCTTTTTGATAGGCGGAGATTCCTTTTTCGATTTTGAAAGGTGGGTTCACCCCGAAATTATTGCGGCCGAAAGCAGGATAGCCGTGGTGTCACGCGGGGAGTTTACCGAGAAGCTTATGGCGCGCAACGCGGAGTTTGAGCGCACGCACGGATATAGGGCGAAGATACTTTCCTTTACGGGCGATGCCACGTCGTCCACCTTTATTCGGTTTGCTTTAATGCTTGGGCTAAACGTGAATTTGCCGGATGGAATTAGCGAATACATTGCGAAAAAGGGGCTTTATAGGGGAGGCGAGATGTTTGATTATATATCTGCTCACCTTAAAGAAAAGCGGTTGATACACACAGCCGGCGTTATTGAATGCGCGCTTTCGCTCAACCGTCAGCTTGGCCTTGACAGAAACAAGGTGATTACGGCGTGCGCCCTGCACGACGTTGCAAAATATATGCACCCCTCGGATTTTCCGTCATTTAAGAAAACGGGAGAAATGCCAAACTCCGTTGTGCACGCGTTTTTGGGAGAGCACGTTGCGAGGGAGGTTTTGGGGATAACCGACGAGGACGTGCTATCTGCGATTCGCTATCACACCACGGGAAGGGCGGCAATGACCGATCTTGAAAAGCTCGTTTACACAGCCGATCTTTTAGAGCGGAGCAGGGATTATCCGGGCGTTGATAAGCTGAGGAAACTGACAAACGAAAATTTTGAGGTGGGATTTTGCGAGTGTATGAGGCAGGGATATAAACACTTAAAGCAGATGATGATGCCCGGCGGAGTATATCACCTCACGATAGAGGCATACGAATATTATAAAAATAAAAACCCCTTAAAACACGCGTAAAAGGGGATAAGGAGTATTATGACAACAGAAAATCTCGTTAAGGAAATCACTTCCATCCTCGATGCAAAGAAGGCACAGGATATTATAAAAATCAACGTTACCGAAAAGACGAGCGTGGCCGATTATTTCGTTATTGCCAGCGGCAGAACGACCAACCAGGTGCGCGCGCTTGCAGAGCACGTTGAAGAGCATATTGAAAAGATATTCGATTTAAGGGTTCGCCGCAGAGAGGGCGTTACCGACGGCAGATGGGCTGTTCTCGATTACGGCGACGTTGTCGTTCATATCTTCAACGACGAACAGAGATTGTTCTATCATCTCGAGCGTCTTTGGGGCGAGGGCGAGCGCGTAGGCGACTGATTTTTTTGAGCCGCGCTCTTTGTTCTCGATTTGCTGTAAGGCGGTTTGATGCTATCTTGCTTTTCCGAGGCAGAGGTCTTGACAGTGCGCTTTACGGGTGCGTTGCTTTGCAGAGCGTCTGCATCCGCAATGACCACGCTCCCTTTTGGCATAAGTGCGCCTTTTAGCCCGATAGTGTTAGATTTAGGGCGTTTGCGTTTCGGTTTCTTAGGTGATGCAAGGTAGTAGACCGTAGGTTTTGCTTCAGTTTGCTCTTGCTGCATTTCAGGTGGCTCGGGCGGGCTTTGCATGGCGGATCTTGAGCGAAGAAAAATTGAAAGCGCCGCACAGCACGCAAAGCAAACGGCGAAAATTAAGGCGGTTAGCATCACGCCTGCAAAAAAATTGATCATAACAAATACCTCCAAAAACATAATACAGCAAGTCGGCTGAAGCGTTTTGGAAAGGTTTGTAGAAAAAACGGAAGTTTTGGGTTAAAAATCCTCGGATTGGAAATAAAGAAATGGCGAGGGCTTTATGATCTTTACGGATATAATAGAAAAGAAAAAAAAGGGTAGTGCCTTGAGCCATGCCGAGATAGAATTTTTTATAAGTGGCATGATGAGCGGCGAGATACCGGATTATCAGATATCTGCACTTTTGATGGCAATAGTGCTGAAGGGCATGACGGATGAGGAAACGTTTTATCTGACCGACGCAATGCTTCACAGCGGCGAAATGCTTGAAAAAGGTGAGATATGCGGCACTTGTGTTGATAAACACAGCACGGGTGGCGTTTCGGATTCCACAACACTTATAGTAGTTCCCGTGGTGTGTGCGCTCGGCCTTAAGTTCGCAAAGCTTTCGGGTAGGGGGCTAGGCCATACGGGCGGCACCATAGATAAGCTGGAAAGCTTTAACGGCTTTAACGTTAACCTTACCCGCGATGAGTTTACAAGGCTTGTCAATTCGGTTGGCGGGGCGATATCCGGGCAGACGGCGGAAACCGCACCCGCGGATAAAAAGCTCTATGCTCTTCGTGACGTCACCGCTACGGTGGATAGCATACCTTTGATAGCATCGAGCATAATGAGCAAGAAGCTGGCGTCGTTTGCTGACGTTATTGTGCTTGACGTAAAGTACGGGAGCGGCGCGTTTATGAAAACGGCAGAGGAGGCTGAAAGGCTTGCCTCGCTGATGGTAAAGATAGGAAAAAACGCGGGCAGAAGAGTCAGTGCGCTGATAACCTCTATGAACCAGCCGCTTGGAGATTCCGTCGGCTGCAATGCAGAGGTCAGGGGCGCAATCGGGGTTTTAAGGGGCAAGGAAAACGATCTAAAAAGGGTTAGCTGTGTCCTTGCAAGGGAGCTTCTTGTTCTCTCCGGCTGGGATGAGATGGAGGCAGAAAAGGCTGTTTGCCACGCGATAGAAAGTGGAGATGCGATCGCAAAGCTTAAGGAGATAATTGTGGCACAGGGTGGTGATCCGTCATGTGCGGACGATCCGTCATTGCTTTCCATGGGTAGATATTCAGCCCCGATAATATGTGAAAAAGGCGGTTATTTGGCTTTAGTTGATGCAGAAGCAATAGGCAATGCGAACGTTGTGCTTGGCGGAGGAAGGCTAAAAAAGACCGACGAAATAGATCATCAAAGCGGCATAATCGTGCGCGCGCGGATTGGCGATAAGCTGAGCCGAGGTGACGTTCTTGCAACCGCTTATACTAATAACGAGGGATCGCTTGCCGCTGCCGTTGAAAGGCTGAGTGGGGCGTTTACCGTGTGTGGGGAAAAACCCAAGGGAGAGGCGTTGATACATAATCTTATAAGATAGGAGGATATATCAATGTCTGAAAATTTAACAGCACAAGTGTTGGGAGAGCAAGCGGCGGATGCCGTATTTGCTGATGCCGAGGTGAAAACGGAAAACTCGGCGATAGAATCAGCCTCCGAAGCGGACCATATAAGCGAAGGGCAAAATCCGCTCATTATGGCAGAGGAGAACGAGGAATACAAGAGGCTGGAGAAGGAGTTCAGAGAATACAGGACCAAAAAGGTTTTGTCGCGAATTTTCGGCCTTACCATAGGTAACCCAACCGTGAGCGAGGTTAAGGATGAGCTGAAAAGGGCGGCGCTAATCAAGGCGCGCATCGTAGTTATGCCCAGGCTTGTGGAAACGGCAAGAAAGGAGCTGCCGAGAGAGATCAAGGTGGAAACGCTTGTAAACTACCCGTTTGCGTTAGGAACCAAAAAAGCCGTTTTATATGAGATAAAGGCGGCTATTCGTGCAAAGGCGGACGTGGGAGCAGGTGTTAACCTATCAGTTTTTGCATCCGGCAACAGAAGGCCGCTCGACAGAGAGCTGCGTACGCTTAAAAAAATTTCGAGAAAAAACGTAGTGTCGCCCGTGTTTTGTACTGCAGGGCTCAGGAGCGATCAGATATCCAAGCTTGCCTCAATCGTTAAAGGCTACAAGTTTGAGAACGTAAAGCTCGTTTTGGATGGCGAGCCTTGCTCGGTAAAGAGCACTGCTGATGCGGTAAAGATATTTTATAACGTGCTTGGGGAGCAATGCCGGGTGGAGGTCGCAGGCAGAGTGACAACTGCAGAGGAGGCGGAAACGCTCTTTCTTGCAGGGGCGGACAGGATTATCACTACGGATTATCTCGCGCTTTCCAGAGCTAAACTTGATAACGTGACCGTATAGGTCAAGGAGGAATAATGGAAAAATCAACTAAGTTTTACCCGAATAGGGAATACAACCAGAAGCGCAGGAACAAGTATTTTACCTTGCTTGCGATCTTCACGTTTCTGATACTTCTTATGGACGTATGGTTTGTTGCAGATAAGCTCTACTGGGGGCTTTCAATGAACCTGATTATCGTTTTCTTTATAGCGCTTATTCCTAAAACGCTTAAAGAAAATCCCGTTGACAGCAAGCCCGTTCTGGAAATTGAAAAGGATAAGGTTTGCGTTATGGGCAAGGATATAGCCCGTTCGGAAATGCGTTGGGTTAAGGCGATAGTTTACGTGGGGCGCGTTGGCAACGCTCTTGATAACCGCAAGTTTTTGGAAGAGTGCGCCGCAGGCAAGCCCACCTTGGAAATGCTTGGATCCATGGAGGTTTGCTATACGGGTAAGGACGGAAAACCTGTTTGCGAATATGCGGTTTGTGAAAACATAGTTGAGGCACTTATGGCAATTCTTGAGCACGGCAAGATAGAATACCGTCTTGGTTATTCGCTCGGCAAGGATTACCTTGTGTCTACATATAACGTCAACGATTATATGGCGGAGCTTAAATCGGAAAAGACCGACGTAAAGGAAAAGAGCAAGTTTAAGCAGCTTATTTAATTATGAACGAGTTACAAAGATTTGTTGACGAGGCTGAAAACATAGTGTTTTTCGGCGGGGCAGGAGTATCAACGGCAAGCGGAATCCCCGATTTTCGCTCGCAAGACGGGCTGTATAATACAAAGTATGATTACCCGCCCGAGCAGATACTTTCGCACGGATTCTTTTTTAGCCACACGGAGGAGTTTTTTAAATTTTACGCAGATAAAATGATCTTTCTCTCCGCAAGGCCAAACGCCGCGCATTTAAAGCTTGCAGAGCTTGAGCGTGCAGGAAAGCTGAGGGCTGTTGTAACGCAGAATATAGATGGTCTTCATCAGGCGGCAGGCAGTAAAAACGTGCTTGAGCTTCACGGAAGCGTCCATCGCAATTACTGTGCGAAATGTGGCCTTTTTCACGCATTAACGGACATTTTGCCAATAATGCAGGGCGGAAAGATCCCAAGGTGCGGATGTGGCGGCATTATAAAACCGGATGTGGTTTTGTACGAGGAGCCGCTTGACGGCGCGGTTATAGAGGCGAGCGTCAACGCAATTGCCGGTGCTGATCTTATAATAGTGGGCGGCACGTCGCTGAACGTTTATCCTGCGGCGGGCTTGTTGAGATATTTTAAGGGCAGTAGAATCGTGCTTATAAACAAAACGGAAATTCCGTTTGACAGTGAGGCTACGCTGATTTATCGCGACAGCATAGCTGAGGTTTTGGGTAAAATAAAATGTTAAACTATCACGCGCAGCTTGAAAAGATTATAGAAGAGCACGCAAAAAGGGGCGAGAGGCCAAAGCTTTTGCTCCATTGCTGTTGTGCGCCGTGCGCGTCATATTGCCTTGAATTTTTGAGCGGCAAGTTTGATATTACCTGCTTTTTTTATAACCCGAATATTACGGAAAAGGAAGAATACGATCACCGCTTGCAGGAGTTGAAAAGTTATCTAAAACGCGCAAAATGCGAGGTTTTAGAGGTGATAGACGGAGGCTTTGACGGTGGAGAGTTCTACCGCATTGCGAGTGGCTTGGAGCAGGCGCCCGAGGGCGGAGCGAGATGCTATCTGTGCTATAAGCTAAGGCTGGATAAAACGGCGGAGGTTGCTGAAAACGGCGGATATGATTATTTTGCCACAACGCTTACCGTGAGTCCTCACAAGAACGCGGCTTGGCTGAATGCGCTTGGGTTTGAGGCGGCAGACGGCAGGGCAGTTAAATATTTACCTTCTGATTTCAAGAAGAAGGGCGGTTATAAAAGGTCGGTAGAGTTATCCGTAAGCTACGGGCTTTACAGGCAGAATTTTTGCGGCTGTGAGTTCTCGCGAGCTGTCGCAAAAGATAGAGAGGAGAAGAAATGAAACACTTTACTTCGAGCGCGGAAGAAACCCTTGCGCTTGGTGAAAAATACGCAAAAACCTTAGAAAAAGGCGACGTTGTGCTTCTTTACGGAGATATGGGAGCAGGCAAAACAGCTTTTACGAAAGGCATTGCAAAGGGGCTTGGCATAGAGGAAAACGTATCTAGCCCCACTTACGCGTACATGAACGATTACGGCGGAAGGCTTTATCATTACGACTGTTATCGCCTCTCATCGGGCGAGGACGCCGAGGGGCTTGGTTTAACCGATTATTTTTATTCTGACGGCGTGTGCGTTGTTGAGTGGCCCATGAATATTGCAGACGTGCTTCCTAAAAAGCATAAAAAGGTAACCATTATCAAAACGGGTGATTGCACTCGCGAGATAACGATTGAGGAATAATTTATGAACTATCTTGCAATAGACACCAGCGGTTTTCATCTTACGGTTATTGCTAAAGGAGATCGCGGTGAATATACATATTATAACGAGGATTGCAGCCTCAGACACTCCGTTGAGCTGATGCCGGCAATAGATAAGGCGCTTGCCGGTGCAAACCTGAAAAAGGAAGAGGTGGACGTTTTCTGCTGTTGCTTGGGCCCCGGTTCGTTCACGGGCATAAGGATAGGCGTTGCTACGGCAAAGGCCTTCGGCTACGCCCTGAAAAAAAAGGTGCTTGGCGTAACCTCGTTCGATTGCATTGCATATAATAGGATAACCGAAAACGTGATGGCACTTGTCGATGCCCGCCACGGCCACGTGTACGCCGCAGGCTACAAGGCAGGCACGGTTTCGGTTGAGCCGTCCTTCGTGTCCGTTGAAAGCTTAAACGGTTATTCGTCGGAATATACCTTCGCCGCATCCTCTGAGATAGAGGGTGTGAGGACGGAGAAGATCTCGCTCGCGGAAGGATTCCGTGCGGCGGTGGAAAGCAAGCTATCTCAAGCGAGTGACGACGTTGAGGTCCTTTATCCGCTTTATATAAGAAAAAGTCAAGCGGAGGAGGGCAGATGATACGCGACTGGCTCACTGCAGACAATTCCGCCATTGCGAAAATCGAGCGGGAGAGCTTTTCTGACCCGTGGACGGAGGATATGCTTGAGCAATCCTTCTTAAGCCCCGCGTTCAGGGGCTTTGTTGAGGACGAAGGTGGCGTTAAGGGCTACGTGGGCATCATTTGCGCAGGTGATGCCGAAATAGCTTTGATAGCGGTGGATCCCTCGTTCAGAAAGCAGGGTATAGGCACAAGGCTTCTTGATCGCGCCGTAGCTTTTGCGAGGGAGAGTGGCTGTGAAAATCTCTTTTTAGAGGTGAGGAAAAGCAACGAGCCCGCGAAGGCACTCTACCTTGGCTTTGGTTTTCAGGCAATAGCTGTAAGGCCAAAGTACTATTCTGACGGCGAGGACGCGATAGTGATGGTCCTCAAAATCTAATTCGCAAAGGAAGAAAAATAATCTATCGGAGGGCGACTTACGGATTACTCCGTCAGTATTCGCGGCACGGGAAAGCCGCTGTTGTTTTTGCACGGGTATCTCTCCAGCAAGGAAAGCTTTGCCTTTCAAACGGAATATCTATCAAGCTTCTTTAAAACGGTGGCGGTAGATCTGCCGGGGTTTGGCAAAACGCCCGAGCCTGATGAGCCGCTGTCGCTCGACGGCTACGTTGAGTTTGTTAAGAGCGTTATAGAGCGCGAGTGTGGAAAAAGCACGCTCGTTCTGGCTCATTCCTTTGGCGGAAGGATAGCCTTAAAGCTCGCTGCCCGCTATCCGGAAACGGTGGAGCAAATGCTGTTGACCGGATGCGCCGGGATGCGACCAAGACGCACGCTCGGATACCGCGCGAGAAGGCTTGGCTTCAAGGCAGTTAAGCTCGTGTCCCCCTCGCTTGCAAGGCGGTGGATAAGGGCATTTGCATCGCCCGATTATTTAGCTCTTTCGCCCTTGATGAGAGAGAGCTTTAAGATGATTGTAAATGAGCATTTAGACGGAATTTTGCCGTACGTTTCCGTGCCTACTCTTCTTGTTTTCGGATCGGAGGATAAGGAAACACCGCTGTATATGGCAGGGCGGCTAAACCGAGGGATTCACGGTAGCGGTCTTGTTGTTATGGAAGGGTGTGGGCATTTTTGCTTTTGCGATGACCCCGTTAGGTTCAATGCAATAGCAAGAGAATTTTTATTATAAACCGCCTAAATCACACATTATTTAAATTTCTGTCCTGAAAAAGGAGTAAATATCAGATGATAAATCAGCTTTTAGATTACAGTGCGGGGCCGATGGGGATCTATGAGATACTCATCTTCGCAACGGTGAACACGCTGTTGATGTTCTTTGCCTCGTTTAAATTTGTGCAGACGCTGCAGCAGTCCGGGTATGACGGAAGAGGCTACCTCAGCTGGCTTAAGCGAAGGGACAATATATATATGCTGAGGCTGCTGATAGTGTCGCTGCTGAGTATTTTGGCGTTCTTGAGCTTTAACGTAGCCGCAATGATCTTCAGCGACAAGGAGCAGGTAATATATATCGGGTTTTTATTCTATCTGCTGTTCTTTTCCTTCTATACGAGAAAGGACAGAAGAACTAAATCCAAGGTGCCTCTTGTAAAGACGAACAGGGTAAAGCGTTTGCTTTTAACCTACGTGCTAATCGTATTTTTCGTTCAGCTGCTTGTGATGATGCTTGTAAATCTGATAGCGTACACGGCGGCGGTCGATACCCACCAGCTTTTGTTCAGGCTACGATACGGAGTGCTATGTCTTTCACCGCTATCCTTGCCGTTTGCCGTTATTGCAGCATACTACGTGAATGAGCCGTTTGAAAGATACAACAAGCGCTCGTACGTTGCAAAATGCAAGGAAGCGCTCAATGCTCGACCTGACCTTATAAGGATAGGCATAACGGGCAGCTATGGTAAAACCAGCGTAAAGGAAATACTTAGCACCGTGCTTTCTCAAAAGTACAGCGTGCTGGCAACGCCTTATTCCTTCAATACCCCTATGGGCATGTGCAAAACTGTAAAAAATTTAAAGAGCAGCCATCAGGTTTTTATTGCCGAAATGGGCGCGCGCAGGACGGGAGAGATAAGAGAGCTTGCGGAAATAGTAAAGCCGGATATAGCCGTTTTGACGGGCGTTGTCGGTCAGCATATAGAAACCTTTGGCAGTATTGCAAACATAAAAAACACCAAGTACGAGCTTGTTGAATCCCTTGCGGACGACGGCTATGCCGTGTTCTCAGCAGATAACGCCGTGAGTGTTGATTTGAGTGAAAAGTGCCTTAAAACGCACGTTCTTGCGGGGATTAACGAAAAGCATAAAGAGGTTTATGCCGAGGATATAAGCGTTTCTGTTTCGGGCACGAGGTTCACCCTTTGCGTAAACGGAGAGAGGGTGGAGTGCTCAACCGTGCTGATCGGAACGCACAACGTATCTAATATATGCATGGCGGCGGCTGTTGCTGCAAGGCTTGGTATGACGGCGGCAGAAATCGCTGCGGGCATAAATAGGGTTAAGCCTATAAAGCATCGCTTGGAGGTGCTTGGCGGAAACACCGGTGTTACGGTTATAGATGATAGCTTCAATGCAAACGTAAAGGGTACGATAGCGGCAATGGAGGTTCTCGATTGCTTTGAGGGCAGAAAGATAATAATAACGCCCGGCCTTGTTGAGCTTGGAGATATTGAGGAGCATGCAAACTATATGTTCGGCGTGAGGATGAGTTCTCACGTGGATATCGCAATTTTGGTTGGCAAGAGAAGGGTTGGAAAGATCAAGGACGGCTTGCTTTCAGAGGGCTTCCCGAAGGAAAACGTGTACGTTGTTAAGGATCTTGCCGAGGGCAAGAGATTGCTCAAGGATATGGTAAAGGATGGCGACGTTATCATCTTTGAAAACGATTTGCCCGATAAATTTAACTGATAAGCACTTATGATGAATAAGCGGGAGGGTTGCCCCTCCCGTTTTAGTTTGCCGTAAGTGCTTTTTGTATTAAATATATTTTAGTTTAAAGGAGGTAAAATGAAGGATAAGCCGAGAAAAAGGGTACTTGTTGCGTTTGGCGGAAGATCTTGCGAGCACGATATTTCCATAATAACAGGGGTTCTCGTGCTGAACAGCTTGCCAAAGGATGAATACGAGCCGCTGCCCGTTTATATAACCGAAAGCGGTTGGTTTACGGGTGAGCAGGCGTTTGATCTCGCCTTTTTTAAGGGGCGCGATACGGGCAAGATGAAAAGGGTTGTTCCTCTGCTTGGAGAGGGGCGGATATGCGTGCTGTCCGGCAAACGGCTAAAGGACGTGGGCGAGGTTTATTGCGCAGTAAACTGCTTGCACGGCTTAAACGGAGAGGACGGCTCGTTTGCCGGAGTTATGCGCATGTGCAATATTCCACTATCCTCACCGGATATGCTCGCTTCATCCGTGTTTATGGATAAGGCGGCGAGCAAGGTTTTTTTAGAGGGGATGGGCGTGCCCTGCCTTCCGTACAAGGTGATAAAGAACAAGGCTTTTTTTCAAAACAGGGGGCTAATATTAAACCTCACCGAAAGGCAGATAGGCTTTCCGTGCATAGTAAAGCCGGCAAGGCTTGGCTCAAGCATAGGCATAAAGCGCGCGTCTACGAAGGCGGAGCTTGCCCTTGCCATAGAGCACGCCCTGCGCTACGACGGAAAAATAATAGTGGAGCGTGCGCTTGACGGATTTGTTGAAATAAACTGTGCGGCGTTCAGAAGCGGCGGCAGGGTTATAGTTTCCGAGTGCGAGCGCCCCATTGCCTCGGGAGACGTGCTGACCTTTGCCGATAAATATAAAAGTGGCCTAAAACAG
Organism: Clostridia bacterium; assembly: GCA_017501205.1. Classification (GTDB taxonomy): domain Bacteria; phylum Bacillota; class Clostridia; order Christensenellales; family Borkfalkiaceae; genus RGIG3732. The sequence continues at coordinate 5,864 of JAFVXM010000091.1, read as the reverse complement.
CAAGCAATTAGGGAATTCCCTGCAAATATCAGCGAACAGCTATCGCGCAAAATTAGGGATATAACGGCGTGCGTTTACCGTAAAATGGGGATTAGCGGTATTGTTAGGATGGACTTTTTGCTGTGCAATAACGAGGTGTACCTCAACGAGGTAAACACCGTTCCCGGTTCACTTGCGCTGTATTTGTTCAAGCAGAAGACCTCGGAGTATTCAGAGCTTTTAAAGGAGCTTATAGAGGAGGGCGTGCGCGAGCATCGCGACTATGAAAGCGGAACGTTTACATATCCCACCGACGTATTGAACGGCATAGGTAGCAAACATTGTGCCGCAAAACGTTCGACAAACTGATTTTAAAGTGCTATAATAATAAGGATTTAAGCTAACTGTGCGGTTGCGGGGGAGAATATCCCACGAGGAAAGTCCGGGCTTCACAGCGGCAAGGGCGCCGGCTAACTACCGGTGAAGGCGACTTCAAGGAAAGTGCAACAGAAATAAACCGCAGCGTAACGCTGTAAGGATGGAAAGGGGAGGTAAGAGCTCACCGACGGAGCGGTAACGCACCGTGCCATGTAAACCCCGCCCGAAGCAAGATTGAACCGAGGAAGCTGCCGCTCTTTGTTCTTCGGTATAAGCATACATCGCTCGAGCGTTGCGGCAACGCATCGCCTAGATAGATAACCGCATTAAATGACAGAACCCGGCTTATAGGTTTGCCTTAAATCAGCTTTAATAAAAAACCCCGTATTTCTCGCGAAATACGGGGTTTTTGTTGCCGTCAATCACCATTTAACTACCTTGCCGAATTGATTGTAGTTCCAAAAGCTTCCTTTAATCAGCGGTTGTGCTTCGCTAAAGTGAAAGGCTTTTTGTTTTGTTTGCGTATGAAAATCGCGGGAAATAAGTAAAAATGCTTGACAAATAAAATGCCGTGGCATATAATAAAAACAGTTGAACAATTATTCAACTGTAATAGGAGAAGATTATGAAAAAAAACAGTGAGCTTTGCGAGTGCAACGTTGTGCATGAGGGCGTTGTGGATAAGGTGCGCGCCGCCATGCCAAGCGAGGAGCTTTTGGCGGACGTTGCAGAGCTGTTCAAGGTGTTTGGCGATAGCACGAGAACGCGCATACTCTCCGCGCTGTTTGAGGCGGAGCTGTGCGTGTGCGATATTGCAAGCCTATTGAACATGACGAAATCAGCCGTTTCGCATCAGCTTAGAATTTTAAGGCAAACAAAAATTGTTAAAAACAGAAGGAGCGGCAAGGAGGTTTACTACTCGCTTGACGACGGACACATTGCGCAAATTTATAAAACTGCGCTCGAGCATTTAAAGCATACTCATTAGGAGGTCAATTATGAAAAAGGTGTATAAGATGAAGGAGCTTGATTGCGCTAACTGCGCAGCAAAGATGGAGAGGGGCATTTCTTTAATAGATGGAGTTAAGGCGTGCAACGTTAATTTTATAATGCAAAAGCTTACTCTTGAAATTGACGACGGTGCCGATCTTTCGGCTGTTCTCGCTGCGGTTAAGGCTGCTGTTAAGAGAGTGGATTCGGATACCGAAATTATCGGATTATAAGCGAAAAAGGGGACTTTTTGCTTTATGAGTAAGAATAAGCGCAAGCTCATCAGAACAATTGTTGGGCTTGTTATTTTCGCATCTGCAACGGTTGCGTTTAACCTTACCCCGCTAAAAAGCTTTACCTTTCACAAGTGGGAGCTTGGGGATTATAGGCTTTACGTTTACCTTGCCCCTTATTTGGCTGCGTACGTTACGGTTGGCTACGACGTTATCTTTAAGGCGGTAAGGAATCTTTTTTCGGGCAGGCTGTTTGACGAGAATTTTTTGATGACGGTTGCAACCGTTGGCGCGATTGCTCTGTGTGATTTTCCGGAGGCGGTTGCCGTCATGCTGTTTTATCAGGTGGGCGAGCTATTTCAAAGCTATGCCGTTGGCAAATCCCGCAAATCCATTTCAGAGCTTATGGATATATGCCCGGAAACCGCGTGCGTTATTCGTGACGGCGAGGAGCAAACGGTTTCTCCCGATGAGGTCGCGGTGGGAGAGATACTCGTCGTCCGCGCAGGGGATAGGATACCGGTGGATTGCACCGTCGTTTTGGGCAAAGGAAGCGTGGATGCCTCGTCGCTCACAGGCGAATCCGTGCCAAGAAGTTTTGCCGAGGGTGATGAATTGCTTAGCGGATGTATAAATCTATCGAGTGCGGTGCGCGTGCGTGCCGATAAGGAGTTTTACGATTCCACGGCGTCCAGGATACTTGATTTAGTTGAAAATGCGTCTGCAAAAAAGGCGAGGACGGAGAGCTTTATAACGAGGTTTGCAAGATATTATACTCCGTGCGTGGTCTTCACCGCGCTTGCGCTTGCCGTAATCCCCCCGCTGTTTAACGGGCAGTGGGCGGTGTGGATCAAGCGCGCGCTCTCCTTTTTGGTTGTTTCCTGTCCGTGTGCGCTTGTGATAAGCGTGCCGCTCAGCTTTTTTGGCGGAATAGGCGGCGCATCGAGGCGAGGAATACTTGTTAAGGGCGGTGGCGGAATTGAGTCGCTCAGCAAGGCTCGCACCTTTGTTTTTGATAAGACGGGCACACTCACTCACGGTGCGTTTAAGGTTACAGCCGTGTTCCCTGAGGATAGGAGAGAGGAAATTTTAACCCTTGCTGCCATTGCGGAAACAGGCTCGCGGCACCCGATAGCGCAGTCGATTTTGAGGGCGGCACCTTCGGTGTGCAGCGAAGGATATGGGATATCCGAGATAGCAGGTAAAGGCGTTGAGGCCAGTGGCTTTGGCGATTTGATTTTGGTTGGAACGAGGGGACTTCTCGAGGAGAGAGGGGTGACTGTTCCTGATGTTGAAAACAAAAAAAGTGCCGTATATCTCGCAAAAAACGGCAGTTTTATAGGCGTGATATGTATAGAAGATACCGTTAAGGGTGCGGCAAGAGAAACGATAGGCACGCTTAAAAAAAGCGGCTGCTATACGGTTATGCTGACGGGAGATACTCCCGATGTTGCCCGTGAAGTGGCCATAGCTGTTGGCGTTGACGAGTGGCGCGCAGGTATGCTTCCGCAGGATAAGGTTGTGGCGGTAGAGGAAATTAAGAGCACGCGATCACGCGAGGGCGGGCTGTGCTTTGTGGGCGACGGCATAAACGATGCACCGGTGCTTGCAATGGCAGACGTCGGTGTGTCCATGGGCGGTATCGGCAGCGATGCGGCAATAGAGGCTTCTGACGTGGTGCTGATGAACGATGATATTTCGTCCGTTGTGAGGGCGCGCAGGATTGCCTCTAAAACCATGCGTATCGTGAGGCAAAACGTTGTGTTTGCTTTGGGCGTGAAGCTTGCGGTGCTGGTGCTTTCTGCGTTTGGGCTTGCAAATATGTGGATCGCCGTGTTTGCAGACGTGGGCGTTGCCGTAATTGCCATACTGAACGCGATGAGAACGCTTGTGATAGGCAATAAGGCTTAATACGGAATTAACAATATAATGATAAAATAAAATAGCGTTACCCCAAGAGATGGTGACGCATACGGACAAGGAGAGAGAGTATGTTTAACGTGTTAGTGGTTGAGGACGATAAGAAGCTCAATCATCTTATAAAGACCATGCTTACGAGAAACGGCTACAACGTTTATACGGCGTTTAACGGGACCGAGGGCGTTGAGGTTTTTGACAATAATTATATTGATTTAATCGTTTCGGATATAATGATGCCCGAGCTTGACGGTTACGCCTTTGCCCGCGCGGTGAGGGAGAGAAACGTGCACATACCCATCCTATTTGTTTCGGCAAAGGATAAGTATGAGGATAAGCAACAGGGCTTTCAGATAGGAATTGACGATTATATGGTTAAGCCGCTGGACGTAAACGAGCTGCTTCTTCGCGTTTCTGCCCTTTTAAGAAGGGCGCAGATAGCAAACGAGCGAAAATTTACGGTGGGCGAAACGGTGCTTGATTACGATACCATGACCGTTACCGTGAGGGGAGAGGAGATCGTTTTGCCGCAAAAGGAGTTTAATATTCTGTTTAAGCTGCTGTCCTTCCCAAATAAGATATTTACGAGGACGCAGCTTATGGATGAATTTTGGGGGCCGTATTCGGAATCTCTTGACCGCACGGTAGACGTGCACATCACGAGGCTCAGAGATAAATTCAAGAGCAATGAGGATTTTGAAATAGTTACGGTGAGAGGCTTGGGCTATAAGGCAATAAGAAAATCCTAACGGAAGGAGAAGATGATGAAAAAGCGGCAGGACAGAAACAAAAAACAGCTTTATGCCAAGCTTATTCTAACGGTTATAAGCATAATACTGATAACGTATTTCGTGATAGCTATAGTAATACTGATTTTACAAAAGCATAAGTATATAGATATAATCACGAGCGGTATGCCGCCGATGTCGCTGTTTGCAATTCTCGTCGTCGGTGCGCTGACAACGGGGCTAATACTAACGATGATCACGGTTAAGATATTCCTTCAGCCTATCAACAGGCTGTCGGACGCAACAAAGAAGGTTGCGGAGGGCGATTTCAGCGTGAGGATCGATAGCAGGAGCCGTGAGCCGGAGCTTGATGATTTAGTTATAAACTTCAACAAGATGGTTTCGGATCTCAGAAATATCGAAACCCTGAAAACGGATTTTATAGCAAACGTCTCGCACGAGTTTAAAACGCCGCTTGCAACAATTCAGGGCTATTCAACCCTGCTTCAGGATGATTGCCTTTCCGCAGAGGAAAGAAAGGCGTACACACAGTACATTATAGACGCAACCAAGCAGCTTTCCAATCTGATAGGCAATATTTTAAAGATTTCCAAGCTGGAAAACAGAGAGTGCGATCTTGAAAGAAGCAGCTTTGATATAGACGAGCAAATACGCCAGGCAATTCTGTTTATGGAAACGCAGTGGACGGCGAAGAGCATTGATTTGAATATTGAGCTTGTATCGGCAGAGGTTGAGGCAAACGAGGAGCTTTTAATGCAGGTTTGGCTCAACGTTATAGGAAACGCTATAAAGTTCTCTAACAGTCAGGGAAGAATAGACATTTTTTCTGAAATCGTTGGTGAGGAGTATAAGGTTACCGTAAGGGATTACGGCTGCGGCATGAGCGAGGAAACCCTGAAGAGAGTGTTTGAAAAGTTTTATCAAGGCGATAACAGCCGCGGTAACGAGGGTAACGGACTTGGTCTTGCGCTTGTAAAAAAGATACTCGATCTGACAGGTGGCAGTATTTCGGTCGAAAGCGAGTTTGGGAAGGGGAGTGCGTTTACGGTGAGCGTTCCCGTCAAACAAGTGCCCTAAATCGCAGATAAATTGGGTTTAATAAAGGAAGAACAAAGGAAGTAGGAGATGCTTAATTATAAAAATTGCACTTACGTAGTTACCGGTTGTACCGGATATGTTGGGAACGTGCTGACAAAAAAGCTCCTTGCGGACGGGTGCAGGGTTATAGGTCTGGCAAGGGATAAGGGTAAGTTTGAAAGAGTTTTTGACGGCTTGCGCCCCGAGGTCATCTACGGGGATATACGCAACGCTGACGACGTGGAAAAACTGTTTTTTGCAGATGGCGATACAGTTGTTATGCATACCGTCGCTTACGTGAGTATAGGCGAGGGCGATAAAAAGGAGCTGTTTGACGTGACCGTGGGCGGCACGAGGAATATACTTGAGGCGGCGGTAAGGCACAGGGTAAAAAAGTTTTTGCACGTTTCTTCAACCGAGGCCTTGCCTCATAAGGAGGGGCTTTGCGGAGACGATTATAGTTATTTGCCCCAACCAAGCAAGGCGAGAAAGGGCTATAACAGAGCCAAATCCATGGCAGACGTTGCAGTGCTTGAGGCTG
>JAFVXM010000090.1 GCA_017501205.1 Clostridia bacterium | reverse complement strand
TTTTTGAGAAGGTTGTGCGCCTCCTCCAAAACGGTTACGTGCCTAAGTGCAGAGTTCGTTGCCTTTACGTTAGCCATGCGATGCTCGGTAAGCTTAAGCACCAAACTACCCATTATGAGCGACTTCGTTTCAGATGAACCAACCCTGCTCAGATCCACTATAGTTTTCTCATCGAACAGCACGGAGTCGTCTATATCGTAGCAATCGCAGAATATCTGCCCTACAATACCGTTTGTGAGCGAGTTGATTCTGGTTACGAGCGCGCCCACGTAGTCACCCTTCGTATCGGCAGAATACCCGGATTGATTTATTATCTCGGGCAGCACGGTCAAAAGGTCCTTAAAGGTGGGGAATTGCGGGGGACCGCCGGGTAAATAAACGGAGTTTAACAGATCCCAGCCCCTCTTCTCGTATATACGCTCTATTGCGTCCTTCAGGATTGCGGGCATTGCCGCATACATTTCCCAACAGGTATTGAATATTTCAATAAGCCTGTCAAGATGCTCTAAAACGTGTACGCCCTCGGGAAACTTAAAGGGGTTTATCTTTAAAAATCTTCCGAGTGAGTTCGTAGTGGTGAAAATGTTTATCCCCTCTACGTTTGCGAAAGCGTATTTATATTCGCCCTTTGCCGGCTCAACTACCAGAAAAGGTACGTTTATCTCAGGTTTTATCAATTCGCTCAGGATCGTAAACGTGGTGTTCGATTTACCGCTACCCGTAGAGCCCGTTACAAAGCAATGCGCCGAAAGGCTTTGCAAATTAAGCTTTACCTCGGTATCCTCAACCTGATTCATGTGGCTAATTCTACCGATAGAAAGCGTCTTACTGTCACTCGCCACACCGTCGTTTACGTAAATTACGTTTCTGCCAAATTCTGCCATGCTTGTTACGGCAACACCCGCAACAGACTTCCTCGGCAGAGCAAACAGCAGGGGCATCTCCTTGCCGCTTAAGTACTCGGTAGCCGTTACCGCCTGACCGCCTTCAGCAGCATCTATCATAAATACGGGATGCCTGCAGTATTTTAGCGATTCTATCGCCTTCATCGTGGATGAATGCTCTCTCAACCCAAAAAGGTTTAGGAACGCCTTTTCGTTCTTGCTATCCTCTCCGAGCATTAGCGATCTGAACGCATTTGCAGCAACGACGGACGTTTGAATATCGCCGGACATAAAGTACGCTGCACATTCCCACATACCGAAGGTCATGCACTCCTTTATTCTCTTTATCCTCTGCTCAATATGCTCAAGGGCATCCTCAACCATCTTGTCCTTATAATTCACGGTGACGTTATCCGTTACCGTATCGGAAACCGCGGTGGAGTTGCTTATGCCCTCACTCTCCTGAAAGGTGTTGGATTTCGTTTTGGTTTCGCCCGTAGACGTGCCTTCTGTGCGCCCAACCGACATATTTGCACCAAGGCTACCCAAAAAACCAACGAGGAAGCCCATATTCTTGGTGGTGGAGGAATTTTGACCGGTGGTCTTAGCAATACTGTCCGATACAGACCTTGATACCGATTTATTGTAGCCCTCGGTTATTGTCTTGCCGGTAGAGGTTCCTCCTGCCAACGACAAATTCGACAGCGGATAAAGGGTGGAATACAGCTGCTCGTAGCCCTTTAATCTATCCTCGCATTCGTTATCCGATACAGACGACGCGATAAGCATACACACGTACTCCTCGCCCCTCATCGTATCGATGTATTTTTCCATGCCTTGAACGAAATCGTCCTTGTTTCTCACCGCAGGAATAACGTTTAAGCAGGTAAGATTTTCCTCCCTGTCCTCAAACTCGGTCATCTCGCTCAAAAGCGATGCCACCTCTGCCTGGGGCACCTTGGAAAACGCACTGCCCGGGAAGTTACCCATCATGCTCTTGTGGAAAACCTTATCAGCAATGCCTATTTCCCTAAGCGACTGAACGCCTATATAAAAATCCACGCAGTTTTTAGTGCCGCGCAAAATCATAACCACGTTGCTCTTGGTGTTCTGCACGGAGTTAAAAACGCTTATAAGCTTATCGTTTACCTTTTCGCTTTTATCGTAAACCAGCTTCTTTATGTGATACAGACGAATAGACTGGAATTTTTTTTGATGCTCCTCAAGGGGGACCACGTCGTACTCGTTCAAATCGTTAAGATACGTTCTTTTCACAAAGCGATTTGCAATCTCAATATCCGCAACGAAGCCGTTTTCGTTTATCATCTCTGAACCCTTAAACATATTCACCACCAAATTAAGCCATTTCCGTCATTTGCTTTATAAGTATTGCAATAATAATTACGGCAATGGCACAAAAGCACCATCCGACTATCGCGAGAGCTCTGCCGGATCTGTATCTCTTCGCCCTAAAAAAGCCCACCGTACTGAAAATGAACGATAGAATAAAAGTTATCGGATTCCACGCAAAAAAACCGAGCACGAAGCCCGCTATAGCCATGCCGTTCTTCTTCTTTTTAAGAACGATATCCACAGGGGGAACGCTGACCTTCGTGCCGTCCGACACCGCTACACCGTTTCCGTCCTTTATAGGATCATAGCCGCAAAAGCTGCATTCAGTATTTGTGCCTATTTCTTTTCCGCAATTTCCACAATGCATAGAATAACCCCTCTAATTTATATTATTTAATATATAATAACATATAATAGCAATTAAATCAAGTATTCGCGCTTTTTCGCCCATAAATTATAAAATTTTACATATACGCCCACCCGTTTTTACTAAAAAAAGAAGAAGCGCTCGGCATATCGCTTCACGCTCCCTCTTTTTTGTTTTGGGGTTTTTCTATTGTTTTTGTTGATTAGTGCCCTTTTTCGCGCATTATTTGCCTGTTCTGCTTAAACTCAAATCAAAGTTTCCGCCTGCACCGAACACGCATTTTTGTATTACGGCACACAGAGTATCCATATCCTCTAGGCAGCCGCCCTCAAGCCACTTAACGGCAATGGCGTTTATTCCGTTAAGATAAA
>JAFVXM010000089.1 GCA_017501205.1 Clostridia bacterium | reverse complement strand
TTTTCGTAAATGATTTTTGCCCTTTCGTAAAGATGGCTGTCCATACCGACAGGCTCGCCGTTATCCAAAACGTTGTTAGACCACTTTTCTGCAAAGCCGGGGGTTTCCTCTATCCAGCTACCAACCTCGTAGCCCTCAAAATCATCGGAAAAATCAGGAACCAAGCCCTCTTCCGTACGGTCAACCGCTGCGCTTGCTGCGATAACCGAGGGGATCATCAATAATGCTGCCAACAATATAACTAGTAGCTTTTTCATCGCGCTTTCACCTCTTTAATTAACCGATAACAACCAAGGTTGCAGTGCCGGGCTTAAGAGTCATATTTAAGGAGTTCTTGCCGTTAAACTCGGTTTTGCCCTCGTATGCGTGTGCATAACCGTCACAAGCTTCGGTGAAGTTAAGAGTGATATTACAGTCAACGTAAACGTCGTTATTTACAACGTAATAAGCGTCCTTCCCCTTATAGTCGAAGCATCCAACGAGAACGCTTTCGCCATCAACGGAAGCGAGCTTGCCATAGCCGGTGATAACGTCTTCAGCAGGGATGGTAGCGGGAGTTGTTCCGGCCGTCATAACGCCCTTGCTGAGGCTGCACATAAGAACCTCGTCTACGTCAGCAATATATTTGTTTACCTTCTGAGCGTAATAGTAAATGTCAGTAGGCTTGCCGTCGTGACCGATCATAGCAGCTTCCCACGTGCCGGTATCCATCCTTGAAGGAATAACGTAGGTGAAGTACTGAATGCCCTTGCAGCCGTATGCGAGAGCGGTGTTTACCTGCCAGTGAATATCAGCCTCGGAAGGAACGCGAACGCCACCGGAGTACTTACAGGTTTGGATATACACCCAGAAGGGGATCTCCTTACCCATAGCCTTTCTGCGGATGATAGACATATTTTCAAAATATCCGTCGCTCATCGTGCCGTTGCTGCGAAGGGGATAATAGTCGTAAGAAAGGATCTGAGGATCGTAAATCTCAAGATAATCATCAACGTACTGCTCGTAGGTGTAGCCTTCCTCGGGAACGGGGTTAGCCTCGCTGTTGCCGTAAAGCTGCGTGGTGTTTGCGTACGTGGGGAAAAGATTTGCGTGATACAAATAATTCTTGTTCTTGCCGAAAACCTCTTTAAAGGTATCCATAGAGGTTCTTATCGTTTGGAAATCGAGCATGGACGGTTCGTCCCTGATCATAACGCCGCCGAGAGCGTTGGTGTTATTTGCGGGATCCAAAAGTGCCTTGTAGATTTCTGCCTCAAGCACGTTTGCGCTGTTAGATGAGCCGAAGCTAAAGCCGCCTGCCATGTAAGAAATGCCGTATTTCGCACAATATTCCAAGGTTTTCTTCACGTCCTCAACGTAATGAACCTTATCGTAAAGAGCAAACGAGGTGTTGATATAGCAATCAGCCATCTCTTTAAAATGCTCGTCGGTTATCATGGTTTCGGGATAAAACTCTGCATTTGCCGCACCGTTGAACGCCGCAACGGGCATGGTTTTATAATCGTGCTGTTTCATCCAGTAGGACTGATACGTTTTGTAATCAACCTTTGTTGTGGGGTTCGTGGGCTTTATTATAACGCTTCCGCCGCCGCTGGAGCCGCCCGTGGAGGTGCTATTTCCGCCGCCCGTGGAGGTGCTGTTTCCACCGCCGCCGCACGCGCAGAGGCTTAAGGCTAAAAGAAGCACCATAGTAAGGCACAATAATTTTTTGATCATTTTCCTCATAAAGATTCTCCTTATAGATTATTTTTCGACAATAAGCATTCCCTCGCCGGGCGCTATAGGTCTTATTATTTCACTGCCGGTGAATTCGGTTTTTTCCGTTCCGATAATTACCTCGGCTGAAATATCCTTATTGAAGTAAAGCTCTAACACCCTCGTTTCCAAAACGGACGTGTTTACGAGATAGTACATATTTTTGCCCTCTCTCTCAAAGCAACCGATGATCATACCGTCGCTCATGTAAGATTTGATATTACCAAACGAGGTGAGAGCGTACTCCGTGGGGTATGCAGCCAGAGTGTCGCCATAAGGGATAACGCCCTTGTGGGTTGCAGACAGCAAATACGGAGAAATTGCATCTACCTTTTGGTTAAGATCCTTGGCAAAATAATAGTGTCTGGTTTTGCGCCCGTCCCTCGAGATCATCGCGCTGAGGAAGTTTTCAACGCCGTCGGCAGGCGTCCAGTAGCAGAAATACTGCAAGCAGGTAACGCCGCAAGCGAGAGAGGTGTTATTGAGCCATGCAAGCTCGGAATAGGTCATATTTCTCACAACGTCACGGTTCCAAGAGGTGACCTGCGTGAAGTTCCAGAAGGTCTTATCATACTTTTCGGAAATGCGCTTTGCTACGCACAGCTGATCGAAATATCTGAAATCCGTGCCACCCTTCTCATGGCGGAAGGGATAGAAATCGTAAGATACGATATCGTTATCAACCGTTTCAAAAAACTTATCTAAAAAGTCGTAATAATCGCCGGTGCTTGCCGCGCTTTCGTACGGCGACCACCATCCGCCCTGAAGCTGGCTTGTGGTTGCGTACATGGGCATATGGTTTATGTAAATTACCTTATCCCCTATATAAGGGCGAAGCTTTTTTGCGGTGCTTGCTAAAGCAGGGAAGGCCTTCATGCCCGGCTCATCACAGAGGTTGTAGCCGATAACGTTATCGAAGCCGTTATAATACTCAAGCTCCTCCTTTATAGCCTCGGCGGAGAAATCCTCGCTGAGGGTATTGCCGAGCGAAAGGATGTAACAAACCCCGTATTTCACACCATATTCAACAAATTTACGTGCGTTTGCAAACTCCTCACGCGAGCAATCAATGTGCATAAGGTTTATGCCGCACTCGGCAATTTCCTTAACGCGCTCCTCGGTAACAAAGTTCTTTCCGCACTGCCTTTCGGTGGGGGGAGCAACCCAACCACCCTTGAACATAATTTTATCGGAATAGCTATAAACCTTCATCAGCCCTTAATACCTCCAAGGGTTGTATTTTTAATTATGAATTTCTGCGCACAGCCATAAATGACTATTACGGGAATAGTAGAGATCATCATTGCGGCAAAAAGCTGAGGATAGCTTATCTTTCCGTAGGAATTTGCCGACTGCAATCCGTAAAGGCCGAGAGCAACGGTAACCTTATCGGGAGTATACATATAGAAGGTGTAATACTCGTTCCAGATACCTATTGCTCCGGAGATTGCAATTGCGCTTATAGCAGGCAACGCCATGGGAAGCATTATTTTAAAGAACACGAGGAAATGGTTTGCCCCGTCTATAAAGGCAGCCTCTGCATACGTCCAAGAGATGTTTTTGAAAAAGCCGTACAAAAGAACGAAGCCCATGCCAAATCCGCCGCAAGAGGAGATTATCGGTCCCCAATAGGTGTTATACAAATGAAGATCGAAATAAAGCTTGTAAACGGATGCCGTGTTACCTACCATGGGGATCATCATTAGAATAAACGCCAAGGAATAAAAGCTCTTGCTTCCCGGGAAGGGGTACTTTGTGAGCACGTAAGCCGTTGCAGCGGAGAAAAACGTGCTGACAACGGTACAGCCAACCGTGAAGATTATGGTGTTGCCGAACATTCCCAAAAGGTTGACTTCGTTATACTCCATCTTGAAGCATTCTATCCAGTTTTCTACGTACCAGTATTTAGGCATTGCCCAAACGCTGTCGATAAACTCCTGCCTCGTTTTAAAGGAGTTAAAAAAGCACCACAAAAGTGGGAAAAGAAGCATTATGCCGTACACCACAAATATTGCAAAGGCGATCCACATTACAACCTTTGTTCCCTTGCTATCCTTTATACGGTTTTTATGCCTTGCTATAGTAGCCATTAAGCGCCTCCTATATAAATAAATGCAATTAGCATTGATTTTTCAAATTTAATAGGTTTATACAAGCTTGCCTTGCCCTCTCCCCGAAGGGAGAGAGCAAAACATTTAGCTTATGATTGATTTGCTATAAATCAGTTATGGGGTTATTAGTCTTCCCTCTTCTTTGCAACGATTGCGCCGGCAGCGAGCATAGCGATTGCGATTACGGATGCAGCGCTTGCACTTCCATTACATGCACCGGTGGTGGGCTGCTCGGGCTGTTCGGGGTTCTCAGGCTGCTCGGGATTCTCGGGCTGTTCGGGCTGCTGAGCCTGAACGGTGAACTCGATAGCCTCGCTCTGAGCACTGTCACTAATATAAGTGCCGTTACCCTTTGCATATACGGTTACAGCATAGTCGCCGGGGTTGCTGATATCTACGGTGTAGGTAAGAGCTTCGCCAACGTCATAGGTGGTGCCGTTTACGTTTACAACGTAGCCGGTAGCGCCCTCAACTGCTTCCCAAGTGATAACGTTTTCAGTCATGGTTACAACGGGAGCTTCGAGAGTGTAAGGACGGTATTCGTCAACTATTTCAGCAAAGTCAACGTGTGCTGCTGCGTTAGCTGCAACGGTTTCGGGGTTAGGATCATCGATAGGAGTTACGCGAACGTCGTCAATTGCGAATACGCCGGACTCGGTGGTAGCGAAAGTGATCTTACCGTAAGTGTCAACAACGCTGAATTCTGCGCCCTTAATATAAGCTTCGGTGGTGGGAGCAACGCCATCAACAACTTCCTGATAGTAAACGGTGATGGTGTTGTTTGCAACTACGAACTTAACAGCGGTCTTCTTAACCTCGCCTGCGTTTGCGGGAGTGAAGTTATAGTCAACGATGCTATCCTTAACAACGGAGAGACCGTTCTTGTAGTTCTGCATCTGGATGTTGCCGTTCTTGAGCATAACCATAGTGGATTTGCCCCAGCCGGAGCCGTCTGCTACTGCAATGTCAACTGCGAGAGGAGAATAACCGTGGATCCAGTCAGACTTAAGAGCGGGTTTGTCTTCAGGATGTCTTTCCTCATAGATAAACTCGAGAACGTAGTCAGCATAGTCTTCAGCGGTGCCGAAGAAGGAGCCGTCTGCAGTACCTTCGAAATGGAGCTTGCCGTTTTCTGCAACGATACCCTTTGCTTCAGCAGAATCTGCGAACATAACAGCCTTTACGGAGTTAAGTCCCCAGTTTGCAGCGTTGAGGTAACCGGTGTTGAAGTTGTTAGCAACAGCAGTGCCCTTGCTTCCTCTGTAGGAGTAGCTGTTGAGATAGGTTTCGCCGCCGAAAGCAACCTCTGCGGTGCCTTCGCCGTCGGTTACAACTGCCCAGTAGCCATCAACGTTTGCGAGATCGAATTCAACGGTCTTTGCGCCGATGGTAAAGGTAGCCTTATTGTTGGTATAAGCTTCGAGAACGAATTTATAGAATTCGCCTGCAACGTAGTCGCCTTCGAGAGAGATCTTCTGCTCTTCAGCGGTGCCGTTATTAACGTTAACGTAGGTTACGCCTTCTTCCTGAGTGAAGTATACGTAAGAGGTGCCTTCGGTGTAAAGTGCATCTTCCTGATTGTCAAGACCGGTTACGAAACCGAACTTCTTGCCGAGGCTTCTGAAATCAACGGTACCGGTGAGGGTAGCAGCCTTTGCTACGTTTGCATCAACGGTAACCTTCTGCCATGCAACCATTCTATCGGTGTTAGCGGGCTTAGCAACGAGCTCTGCTACGTATGCGCCCTTACCGAACCTGTTGTAGAGCTTGCCGGGGGTGGGTTCGCCTGCTTCTTCGCTCCATGCGCCGGTGAAGCCGCAGTCTACCAAAGGAGTAGCAACAGCGGTGTTAACGATCTTGAAGTTATCGATCTTGATGTTGCCTGCTGCGCCGTTCCAGAAGTTGAGACCGAAATAGTACTTAGTGGTGGTATCAAGGCCGGGGAATGCGTTGGAGAGCCACATCTGATCGGTGGGAGCTTCTGCATTGTAGGTGCCGTCTTCAGCTAAAGCGTAGCTCTTAACACCCATAGTGCCGTCTACCTTGAAGATGAATTCTACGTGACGGTTGTAGCCGTTGCCCCAAGGAATATACCAGCCAACCTTACCCCAAGCGGTGGTAACGTCGTCTTCTCCGAGGGCTTCAGTTCTGTGCCACTTAAAATCGTGAGCTGTGGGAGAACCATCCATTATAGCACTGGTGGGGTTATTGAACCAGAAGGTACCGATGGAACTATTGATAGCGGTACCGAGAAGAGGTCTGATAGAGCCGTCGCCAGTGAACTCTAAAACGTCCATAGACATGATGATGTTACCTTCGCCGAAAGCAAAGGTATCCCAAGGCTGCAACCAGCCTGCGCCCCATGCAACCGCGCCGTTCTGGGTGTAGATATCGCCCTTAACGTTCTTGGTGAAAGAGGTTGAAGCGGTTTCGCCCTTAAGCTCCCAGTCAAGCTCGTTAACGATGCCTGCATTGGTGAGCATGTTTCCTGCTACGGAATTTTCCTTGATTGCTGCGTTAGCAACAACCGCGCCGGCACTAACCGATACAGCGAGTATCAACGAAAGAGCCAAAGTTAACAGTTTCTTTTTCATAATTATCCTCCTTAATGGGTATTTCCCATTTAATTATTTCAGATATAAATCAGTATTCGTAAGCGGGGAATATTTTATCTACGATAAACCTCGTTACGAGAACTATCGGCGTACCTACGATTGCAACGATCATACCCACGGTAGCAGCGTCTGAAAGGTCAAACGTGTTGCCCTTGATAGATTCTACTATGTAGAGCATTATGATGCCCGTTGAGCCGTTGGGACCGCCGTTCGTTAAAAGCTTAACCTGCAGGAAGAAGGTGAAGATAACCGTTGTGCCCTGCATGTAAAGGGTTGCGAGCGTGGTGCCGATAAGCGGAATAGTGATGCTGAAAAGCTCCCTGAAGAAGCCAACGCCATCGAGCTTGCCTGCCTCAATAACGTCCTCCGGAATACGTGCCATCGCGCTGGCAAGCAGAATAAAGTTGCCACCGAGGCCCGCCCAAATACAGTAGCCCACGATAACGCCGTTTGCCGTGGATTTGGTGCCGAACCAGCCGAACTCCGGTATAAGCTCCTCAAGGCCGAGTGCTGTGAGCAGCGGATCGATAACGCCGAAGGTTGAATCGAACATGAACCTATACGACATTACCATTACGACCATGGAAACTATACAGGGCAGATAGAATATAACCCTGAACGCCTGATGCAAAAATACCTTTTTATATAAAAAGTACGTTAAGACAATAGAAAGCGGAACGATAACGATATCGTTGAGCAGGAAGTACATCAACGAGTTCTTTATCGCCGTGGGGAAGGTTGAATACGGCTGGGATATATCGTGGAAGAAATCCATATAGTTTTTAAACGGATTTGCATTTAGCACGTAATCGCCGTTTTGCAGCCTCGTTTGGAAAGATAGCGTAATGGTGTTAAGGTTTATGTAGATGGTGAACACCAAAAAGTGGATGATCGGTATGATCATCAGCGCAACTATAAACACCGTGCGCGATACGTCTATCTTTTTTCTTTTCTTTTTGGGCTTGAAGGAGAGATCTCCTTCAAGCACAGCCTTATTGTTAGTAGACATTTTTATCTCCGTAAATTTTGTTTTTTACGTTTTTAACTGTTTTTGTTTCCTTTTATTTTTCTCAGCCAACACTGTCAAGCCATCTCTGCCACTCGCCCTTAGCGGTCTGGTACTGAAGCCTTACGAATCTATCGGGAGTGGTACCGTCGTTTTCAGGACCGTAAACGAGAAGGGTGAACGGGGAGCTGGTGAGATACCAGTTCAACGCGTTGATGTTCTTCAGGGGGCCTTTCTTAACGGCGATGAAGTTTTCGGAGGTGGTGTAGATATCCAAGCAGTCATTAGCGAACGCGGAGAGGTTCTCTCTGAGCTCGGCGGTATCGTACTTGAAGGGTCTTGCGGTGGAGGTGTACTTGGTGAAGTACTTGAGCATTTCGTCCTTAGCCATGAAAACAAGGAACTTCTTAGCTATTTCTTTCTGAGCAGCCTGCTTGGGGATGATCATAAAGTCAGGAGTCATACCGTAGTTGATCTTAACGAACTCGCCGTTTTCGTCCTTTTTAGCGGTGGTGTCGTAAGGTATTCTCATCATTCTCATCTCATAGCCTTCGGGGAGATCCCTGATCATTTCGGTTTCGAGCCAGCTGCCGTTGATGATCATAGCAGCTTCGCCGCGGAGGAGAGAAAGCTGTGCCTCGGTGTGGTTCTTACTCATGGAGCCCTTAAGCGCGTTGCCGGTGTTGGGTCCGAAGAGCTCGGTGAAGCTTTCCAAAGCGTTTTTAACGCCGAGGTAAGGCTGTTTTTCAGGGTTGTAAACCTCTGCAGAGGGGAAGGTCCAGAAGTCCTTAACACCCTCGATACCGGTGTTCTGGAGCCAAGAGGTGTAGCCAAGGAAATCAAAGTAACCGCCGATAAGGCCGGGGTATACGAAGGGAGCTACCTTGCCGTTAGTATCGAGCTTGATCTTAGCGCAGAGAGCGAGAAGCTCATCCCAAGTGGTGGGAACTTGCCAGCCGTACTGCTCGAACATCTTGCCGTTATACGCTATGCCGGAAACACCTGCCGACCAGGGGTAAGAGTACTTGCCCTCGCCGGTAGCGTCGTTAGCAACGCAGTATTCCTTCCAAGTATCGTCCATTTTTTCATAAACGGTCTGGCCTGCTTCGCCATCGGGCTTTGCGTTATAAACGTCGGAAAGCTCTTCGATCCAGCCGTTTATAGCGTAGGTCTGCCAGTCGTGTGCGAGAGGCATATAGATATCAGCGAGGTTTCTGCCTGCGGAAAGCTGGGTGGAAACGAGCTCGGTGAGTCCGGGGTCGCCGTCAAGGTAGAGCCAGTAATCGGGGTTTTCCTTAACGAAGTGCGTTGCTATAACGCGGAGCCAGTCACTACCGAAGCCTGCTTCTACGTAAGCGATTTTAAGGCGGGTTTTGCCCTCTTTGCTATCGCCGAAGTAAACCTCTTTGCCGTTGGTGGAGATGGTTACGCCCTCAGCATAGTCGTTCTCAACGCCTTCGTAGCCGCCGATTTCACTGCCGCTGGAGCCGGTGCCGGAATTGCCGAGATCGTCTTCGTTTCTGCCCTTACAAGCAGTTGCGCCGATAACCATCATTGCAGCCAATGCCAAAACCAAAAGTTTTTTGAGTAATTTCATTTTGCTTCTCCTTATATAAATATTTTTTTAGACTTGATTTATTTGAGGGGGATTACGAAATAGCCCTCTCCCTCGTCCATCGTAAACGTCAATTTGCCGTCTACGGTATCAACGACCTCCTGCACGCCCTTTTTTACGACGATTGCTCTGGAGGAATCGTTAAATTCAATTTCAACCTTATTATCGAGCTTTTGCGACGGCTCCGTGTAGTTTACTATCATAAACCCGTCCCTGCCGTCCTTATCCTTAAACACGCCGGTAAGCGTATCCTGCTGCGTTTTAATGGACTTTATCCTCTCGTGAGAGGAAAGAAGACTGGTGGATAGATAGCTGAAGCTGTCGTTCTCTCCCCCGTCCTGATTTTCCGCGCCTATCGTGGTGATAACGCCCTTCCAATCAAAGTTGAAATAGATATGCTCGAAGGAGTGAATCTCGTTGTTTACCGTTTTAACGTAATCGTAGATGGCGGTGGGCTTACCGTCCCTGCCGATGCACGCCTCGCCAAACTGCTCAACGGCGTTGTTGCCGGGCGTCCAGTAGCAGAACCACTGTATACCGTCGCCGCCGAAGGCAAGATAGCTGTACGCCTGAAAGCTTGCGTCCGCAACGCTCGTGAGAGTTCTGTTTGCGGGGGTGTACTGAATGCTCTGAAGGAAGGTCCAGTGCTGCTTTTCGGGCGCTACCGCCTGAAGCACCTCCATATTATATAAAAACGTGGGAACTATGTAGTTTACGTTTTGAGGGTTGTACTTGAGCGGATAGTGATCGTAGGAAACGTAATCCGTGCCGATCTGATCAACGTATTCCTTAATATATCCCTCGTAGCTATCGGAAACTCTATCAGGGCCTGCAACTGCGGGGAATAAGTTGATGTAGAAGGTTTTATCCTTAAACACCTTATCAAAGCGTTTTTTTGCGTTGCTGTAGTTTTTGATTGCAGCAAAGGACGGCTCGTCTACGATGTTCACACCCGCAAACGAGGGGTGCTGGGAATACTCATCGTAAAGGGCTTGAAGGTCGCTCAACACGTCTTCCTCCTCCCTTACGTCGTCCATGAGCAGAGCGTTTATGGGAGAGCCTGCGATATACAGATTTATGCCGTACTTATCAGCCACGGGGAACGCCCTTTGGTAGTTGCCCACTATCGTGTGGTTGAAGCCGGCTTCCTTCAAAAGCCTGTACTGGTCGTCAAACTCCTCATCCGAAAGCTCCCTCGTTACCGTCTTGCCCGTTGCGGGATCGGTTTCCTTCACGGAGTCGCCGATGCCTACCCACGTGCCGAAATAAAACTCCTTATCGGACGTGTAAACGGGGATCTCCTCTTTATACTTTTTTTGCAACCGTAGCCCGCGCCCAAAAGCATACACGCGCACAGCACTAAACAAACAAGCCTTTTCACTACCCTAAAAACCATCAAAAGCCTCCTAAAACGCAGGTTATAGCTTTATAATCTTATTTTCCTTCATCGCCTTATCTGCGGCAAAAACGAGAAGGTGACCGGTTATCGAGTCCTGCACGGACGTGCAAGATATTGAAGGCTGCTGCCCCAATACCAGCTGGCAGAAATCGTTTATGAGCCCCTTGTCGCCACCGAAATGGCCGCCCGTTTCTCCTTTTACGTCGTTAAAATCAAAGGACTGACTTTCCCACAGCGAGGTCTGCTTGCTATACTTGGTAAGCTTGAGCGTGCCCTCATCGGCAAAGCCCTCTATTTCACCCTTGGTGCCAACCACCCAGATATTGCGCCCCGGCTTCATAACGCCGAGCGTTACGCTGTGCGTTGCCGTGGAGCCATCCGCAAAGGTTATCATTACGTTTTGGTGATCGACGATATCGCCGCCTGCCTTATAAACGCAAACTCCGTGCGGATTATAGGTCTTTAAGGACTCAACCTTTTCCTCGGTTGTTACATCTTCGTAATTTTTGCCCGTGCACTGCCACGGATACCACGGCAGGATGCAATTATCCAAATACATGGATTGAACGTCGTAAATGCAGTTTTTACGCACGCTTTCCGGGCAATCGACCAAGCAACGCGTTCCCGCGCCCTTGGGTGCCTTGCTCTCTGTAAAATAATCCCTGCCGCCGGTGGATGCTACCTCCACGGGGGCGGTGGCGTTATTGAGCCAGCAAATAAGATCTAAATCGTGGCAACACTTTGCCAAAAGCAACGACGAGCCGCATTCGCTCTCCTTGCTCCATTTGCCCCTTAAGTAGGACATTGAAGAGTGGGCTGCCCCCACCCTCTCACTCGTTTGAATATTTACTATATCGCCTATCTCGCCATTGAGGATAAGCTCCTTTATCTTCAAATAAAAGGGCGCGTACCTCAATACGTGACAGGTCATCAGCCTGCATCCGTTTTGCTCTGCCGTACGCTTTAACAAAAGCAGATCGTCCCCATTGCTTACAAGGGGCTTTTCAAGCAGCATATCATAGCCTTGCTCCAAAAACGGCAGCGCCGTTTTCAGATGCAGCTGATCCATCGTTCCGTTGATAACGCAATCGGCGATCTTGCCGAGGGCAAGCACGTCCTTAATATCCTTATAACAGCTGCCCTCGGTAACGCCAAAGCTTTCACGGGCGTAGCGCAGCCTCTCCTCATCGGGATCGACCGCCGCCACAATCTCAAGAAGGCCGAGGTTAATCGCGCCTTCCCTTGCATAAACGCAGGCTCTGTCACCACAGCCCACGATTATAGTTTTGATTTTGTTCATAATACTTTTACTTTAAGGGGATTACAAAGTAGCCCTCGCCCTCATCCATTGTGAAGGTCAGCTTGCCGTCAACGGTGTCAACAACCTCCTGAACGCCCTTCTTAACAACTATTGCTCTGGTAGCGTTGTTGAACTCAATTTCAACCTTATTATCGAGCTTTGCGGAGGGCTCGGTGAAGTTTACGATCATGAAGCCGTCTCTTCCCTGTGCGTCCTTAAATACACCCGTCAAGGTATCCTGCTGGGTTCTGATGGATTTAATTCTCTCGTGCGACCTTAAAACCTTATACTCAAGATAGCTGAAGTTGCTGTTCTCGCCGCCCTCGTCGTTTTCAACGCCGATAATAGGCATAACGCCCTGCCAATCAAAGTTGAAGTAGATATCCTCAAGGCCTCTGATCTCGAGGTTTGCAGTCTTAACGTAATCGTAAGCGGGGGTTGTGGAGCCGTCTCTTGCAATGCAGCCTTCCTTAAAGGTGGTTGCACCGTCAAATCCGGGAGGCGACCAGTAGCAGAACCACTGTATTCCCTCTCCGCCGTAAGCCATAAAGCTGTAAGCCTGGAAGGTTGCGTCTGCAACGCTCTCGATAGAACGGTTGCTGGAGCCGTAACCGATGCTCTGAAGGAAGGTCCAAACCTCCTTATCGGGAGCTGCTTCCTTAACTAATTCAATATTATAAAGGAAGTTTTCAAGCACGTAATTGTTGTTGCGTGCGTCAGTCTTTAACGCATAGTGGTCGTAAGAAACGTAAGGAGTGTTGATCTTCTTTACGTATTCCTTAATATAGGACTTATAATCCGAGGTGATAGAGGACGTAGAAGCAATAACGGGGAGAAGGTTAATATAGAAGGTTCTATCGCCAAAAACCTTATCAAATCTCTCTTTTGCTATCTGATAGCCTTCGATTTCGTGGAAGGCCGGTTCGTCCCTTATACGCAGACCGGCAAAGGAGCTGTACTGCATATAGTCTGCGGAAAGCTCTTCGATCTTCTGCAATACTACGTCTTCATCCTGAACGTCGTTCATGAGCCAGGAACTGAGGTTTAAATCGCCGATATACTGGTTAAGACCGTACTTCTGTGCTGCTTTAAGCGCCCTAACATTGTACGACGGAGCGTATTCGCCGTAGCCGCTGTCGACATAGTTAAAGCCTGCTTCCTTGATGAGCTTATAGTGATTGTCAAACTCTTCGTCGGTCAGGGTTCTGCCGTCGCCGATAGCATAGCCGTTTTCATCGTACTCTCTGATTGCGTTAGGAACACCTACCCACATGCCGATATGATATTCCTTATCGGATACGTAGGTGGGCACTTCTTCGCCATACTGAGGCTTCTTTTTGTTATTGCATGCAGCAAGGCTGAAAACAAGCATAACCAAAAGAACAAATGAGATAATTCTTCTCTTCATAATGCACCTTCCTTATATTAGTAAATAAATTATAATATGGATAGAGCATGAGTTCAATGAGAAAATTCTAACATTGTTCGTTTTTCTGCTCTTTCCCATATTTTAAAAATCAAATATATTTTGCTTTTCAAATTATCAATAAACACCTTCATCGTCAATATCAAGATATTCGGGGGGATCGTAAGAGAAAACCCTTTGCCTTAAAAAGCTATCGTAGTATTTTCCGGGCGAAATCTTTTCAATTTTCCTGAACGTGGTTATAAAATAACGGGTATCCCTGTACCCCACCATTTTTGCAACCTGAGCGACGCTGTACTTATTAGTGGAAAGAAGCTTTTTTGCCTTTTCCATCCTGACGTTTTTTAGATGCTGCATAACGGTTATTCCGCGCATCTTCTTGTATATGTGACCGATGTAATTTTCGTGCATGATCATAAGGCCGGAGATAGTCGTCATAGTGATAGGCTGGCTGTAGTATTCGTTGATATACTCGTCAATTCTGTTACAGTATACCTCAAGCCTGTTCGGATCCGAGTTTTCGGCGTTCATAATCTTGGGCAGGCTATTCTTCGCAAGCTCCACAAAAAAATCAACGCAATCGGCAGACGCGGTAACGTTGATATACTCGGTTGCACCGTCGTAATTGCTTATTAAAGATTTGAGCTTTTTATAGGGTATCTCCGTAAGCCCAATTCTATCGTAAAGAGGAACAAAAAGGCTCTCTATCTCAACGTAAACGTAGTTTTTGGAGTGTTCAAACACGATTTGATCCCTATCTACAACGTCCTGCACGCCCTCGTCAAGAAAGAAGGAAAACATACTGAAAACGCAATCCTCCAGCACCCTGTACTCGTACGGAATATTTGCCGGCGTTATAATATAATTTCCGCTGCCGAGAACAAGCTTTGTGCCAAGAATATTTATCTCCATCCTCCCCGTATCCACAAATCTTATGGCGGTATAGCCGTTATCGGCTACCCGTTGGGAAAATCCCTTTTCCTCTTTGTTGCTGGCTGCATAGCTGATACGCGGCAAAGCCTTCATCTTTAACTTGTAAAACTTCATTTTTTCTTTCCAAATCACATGTTATTCTAATGATATTATTATAATAACATAAGAAATTATGCCTTTCAATTTAACATTTCAAAGATTGTTTGCAAAACAAAGATTTGGCGAAAAAAGTTTAATTATTAAAGATTTGATTTTAACCGCACAGCGCAGTAAATTTAAAAAAAGCCCGTATTTCGCAGATTATCGGCTAATTGCGGGCAAAAAAGGGCGTGACAGCTCACACCCAAAATGTTAAGAATTCAAATGGGCAGCAGGGTTAAAAGCATAATTCCGGTAAAGGACAATGCAACGGCAAGCCACTCCCTCCACCGCGGTTTTTGAGGTGTGAGGTAAGACAGAAGGGTGGAAACGATTATTGTTCCGCCCGTGACCATAGGATAATTTACCGATGCGGGAAGGACGGTGAGTGCGATTAGTAGCAACC
>JAFVXM010000088.1 GCA_017501205.1 Clostridia bacterium | reverse complement strand
AATTCCCCTCACTGCTTATAGATAACTGCGCGTCGGGCGGCAGACGCATTGACGTAGAGATGATGAGGAGGAGTGTTGCCTTGTGGCGCAGTGATTATCAGTGCCCTGCTAATTATAAGGTTGAGGCAAGTCAATGCCACCGCAGTACCTTCAATTCGTGGCTTGTTTTCAGCGGAACCGGAACGGGCAGAGTTTATGATGAATATCGAGTCAGAAGCGCTTATGATTCAAGCTTAAACTTCGGTTACACTCTTTCCGAGAGTGACGGCGTTGAAGTTCTCGAACAGAACGTTGAGTTTATAAAAAAATATGCCGACGAGTACGTTAGCATAAGAGATTATTTCTGTGAGGATTTTTATCAGCTTACAGAGGTAAGCGATAAAAAGGACGTCTGGTGTGCTACACAGTTTAACCGTCCAAGCGCAAACGACGGCATCGTTCAGGTTTTCAGGAGGGAGAAATCGCCCTGTGAAAGCGCGAGATTTGTTCTTCGCGGTATCGACGTGAGCAAGACGTATCTTATAGAGGATCTGGATGGAGATAAAGCTCTTATCAAGGGCGAGGTTCTTGCAAAAACAGGGCTTGAGGTCAGGCTTGAAAGACGTTCGGCAAAGATATTTAAATATGTTGTCTGTGATTAGCAGTAAAGAAAAAACCCCGTAAAACACGCGTTTTACGGGGTTTTTGTTGTTTTTACTTATGCGTTCTTGAATATTTCAAGAGCAGCGCTGTCGCCATAGAGGAATACGCAGGAGCCGTTGATGTAATCGTTTTCCTGTGCTTCGATAAAGGCGTTCTTAACGTCCTCGTCTTCCATGTACTCTTTCATCTTTTCCTTAGAGCAATCAAACTCAAGAATAACAACAAAGTTGAGGAAGGAGCCGTTCTTTACGAAAACGTGGAAGTAAAGCTTAATGTCCATCTCTTCCATGGTCTCCTCGTCCATAGCTGCTGCGTAGAGATCGGAAGCGAACTGCTCAACGTTCTCGTTAAGGGTGTACTCGTTTTTCTCGTAAGCCTTCTGGATCTTGTTGAAGTTAGAGCATCCTGATGCAAAAACTAAAAGTGCAAGTGCCATAACGGCTGCCAAAACCTGAGTAAATTTTTTCATGATGTTTCTCCTTTATGTTTTTTATTAAAGTATAGCACGGCAGAGGTGAAATGTCAATTGATTTTCACAAAATTATCACAAAAAAAATCGATAAAAAAAAAGGATTTTAAAGTGATTTTTTCCATTGACAAACCGTGCGGTATAAAGTAAAATTAAATCGGTGAGAAAATGAAGCTTAGAGATTATCAGCAAAAATGCGTGGACGCTATAAATTCAATGGATGGCGGAAGCGGTCTTGTATCCATGGCAACCGGCCTTGGCAAGACCGTTATTTTCTCGCGTCTTAAAAGGCGTGGCAGAGTGCTTATAATCTCTCATAGAGAGGAGCTTGTCAAACAGCCCGTCAGATATTACGATTGCCCCTGTGGCATAGAGAAGGGCAGCGAGCACTCAAACGGCGAGGAGGTTATATCTGCGAGCGTGCAGTCCCTTTCCCGCCGTCTGCAAAGCTTCCCGCCCGATTATTTCGATATGATAATTACGGACGAGGCGCATCACGCCGCCGCGCCCACCTACAAAAAAATATATTCACACTTTCGTCCCCGTCTGCACGTTGGTTTCACCGCAACGCCTAACAGAGGTGATAAGGTCCGCCTTGACGACGTTTTTGATTCCATCATCTTTGAGCGCGACCTTAAATGGGGTATTTTGAGCGGTTGGCTTACGGATGTCAGGTGCCTTCGCGTAAACGTTTCGTATAACGTTTCCAAGGTCAAGCGCAGGCTCGGTGATTTTGTGCCCGGCGAGCTGGATAAGGCTGTGAATACCGCCCCTGCAAACAGAGAGGTCGCGGAAATTTACAGAAAGTACGCACGCGGTCAAACGCTCATCTTTGCGGCGAGCGTATCCCACGCAAACAACATAGCTGCCGAAATTGACGGCGCTGTGGCAGTCAGTCAAAACACGCCCAACCGTGCGGAAATAATAAAAAAATTCACAAACAGAGAGATCCCCTGTATTGTCAACTGCATGATATTCACAGAGGGTACGGATATGCCGCTTATCGAAACGGTCATAATAGCCCGCCCCACTCAAAACGCCAGCCTCTATACGCAGATGGTGGGCAGGGGATTGAGGCGCGCCGAGGGTAAAAAATACCTCACGCTTATTGATTGCGTCGGTATATCCGAAAAGCTTGAGATATGCACGGCACCGTCGCTTCTCGGGCTGGATGCGTCAGCCGTTCCCGAAAGCAGGAGAGGTATGCTTGAGGGCATGCTTACCGATATGAGCGCTACCATAGAAAAGGCGTGTGATTGCCCTGAAAACTGGGTGATGAACGCCCACGCCGTTCGCCTGTTTGCAGAGGAGCAGGGCGTAAACGTTCGCAATATCAACTGGACGAAGAAGAGCAACGGCGATCTCGTTTATCAGCTTGCCTGCGGCGATCGCATAGGCGTAAAGGCGATGAACGAGCTTGGCAAGAGCCGCGTCATGTATTATTGCTATGATGAAAAAGCTGGCAAATTTGTCTATTCAGAGTCCGCAGAGATGCCTCTCCAAGAAGCGTTCGATACCGCATACGCCGCCTTTTTCTCACGTTATCGCGATGAAGAGAAGCTTTGGAGTCTATCAGGCTACTATGCGTGGCAGTTTGAGGAGGCGAGCGAAAAGCAAAAGAATTACCTAAGGTCACAGCTGCCGCCTGCCGAGTGGGAGGGGCTTATAAAAAGCTGCAAGCTCACCAAGGGCGACGCCGCTCAAATTCTCAACGCGCTCAGCATCCGCAATCTAACGCCCGCACAGCTTCTTCAAATGCACAAAAAATCTGCCGAGGAAAAGCGTAAAAAGGAAGAGGAGAGGGAGCGTTATTCCCGTTTAAAGATCCGTTATATGATAAATAAAAAGGTCTTCTCCCGCAAGGTTTACGCTATAAAAATGCCGGATGATCTCGTTATCACAAACGAGTGGTCAACCGCCGAAATGATCATCGACGGCGTCGGATGGGAGCATTGCAAGTACAAGGGCTTCTACTCAATAGATGAAGCCGTAGATTATTTAAGAAGTTAAAAGTCCCGTTTTTCTCACAAAAACGGGACTTTTTTATAATTTATCAGTTTTCCTTCGTCCAAACGGTCACCATGCCGTTTTTATCGTAATGCCAGTAGTTACCGTGTACAGTGCAAAATATATGCAAAAAAAAGGCCGTGTGCCAAACAAAAAAATAAAATTTGCAAAAAACGCTTGCTTTTATATTTATATTTATGTTATAATAGCAATATCATTTAATATAATATAATTATATTAAGTAGTTAATAAATGCGCGCAGCGCACGCGTACACGCGCACACGATATTCCCCCAAAAATTAAGGAGTGAAAATTATGTCAGAAGAAACCAAAGTTGCCGGTCAGTACGGCGAGAGTCAAATTCAGGTTTTAGAAGGCCTTGATCCCGTTAGAAAAAGACCGGGCATGTATATCGGCTCAACCGATGCTCGTGGCTTGCACCACCTTGTTCAGGAGATAGTGGATAACTCGATAGACGAGGCGCTTGCCGGCTATTGTACCGTTATAGAGGTTTGCATCAATGCGGACGGATCCTGCTCCGTAACCGATAACGGCAGAGGCATCCCCACGGATATTCACCACACCGAGGGTATTTCGGCGGTTGAGGTAGTTTTAACCAAGCTGCACGCGGGCGGCAAGTTCGGCGGTGGCGGCTATAAAATTTCAGGCGGTCTGCACGGCGTAGGTCTTTCGGTAGTTAACGCTCTTTCCGAGTGGCTGGACGTTGAGGTCTTCCAAAAGGGCAAGCACTTCCGCCAGCGCTACAACCGCGGCGTTGCTCAAACCAGGCTTCAAACGGTTGGAGAATCCGATATGACGGGCACCAAGGTAACCTTTATGCCCGATGATGAGATTTTTGAAACCACCGAGTTTGTCTTTGATAATCTCAAAACCCGTCTTCGTGAGCTCGCTTACCTCAACAAGGGGCTTCACATCAATATAGAGGACAAGAGAGAGGGGCAGGAAAAGCGCGAGGAGTTCTGCTACGAGGGCGGTATCATCCACTTTGTAGAAAATCTCAATCAGTATAAAAACACCCTCTTTGAAACTATATATTTTGAAGAGCATTACGATGAAAACCTCGTTGAGATCGCAATGCAGTATAACGATGGCTACAACGAAACCATCTATTCCTTTGCAAACAACATCAACACCGAGGAGGGCGGCGCCCATCTGGACGGCTTTAAGGCATCGCTCACCAAGATCATAAACGATTTCGGCCACAAGCTTAACGTTATGAAGGACGATGAAAAGCTCTCCGGTGAGGACGTCAGAGAGGGCGTTACCGCCGTAATTTCCGTTAAGCTTCCCGAGCCTCAGTTTGAGGGGCAGACCAAAACCAAGCTTGGCAACAGCGAGATGAGAACTCTCGTAACCCGCGCCATGAACGAGGCTTTTGGTACGTTTTTAGAGGAAAATCCCGCGAAAGCCAAGGAGATTATAATGAAGTCCGTCACCGCTAAAAAGGCGCGTGAGGCGGCAAGAAAGGCGCGTGAGGCCACGAGGAAGAGCGTTTTTGAAAGCGCGGCACTCCCCGGAAAGCTCGCCGATTGCTCCGAAAAGAATTCCGAGCTTTGCGAGATCTACCTCGTAGAGGGCGATTCCGCAGGCGGCAGCGCAAAGCAGGGCAGGGATAGGAGATTCCAGGCAATTCTTCCCCTTCGCGGTAAGATTCTCAACGTTGAAAAGGCAAGGCTTCACAGAATCCTTGAAAACGAGGAGATCAAGAGCATGATCACCGCGTTTGGCGGCGGAATGAGAGAGGATTTCGATTGCTCCAAGCTCCGTTACGACCGTATAATCTGCATGACCGATGCCGACGTAGACGGCAGCCACATCAGAATTCTTTTGCTCACCTTCTTCTATCGCTTTATGCGCCCGCTTATCGAGGAAGGTCACGTATATATAGCACAGCCCCCTCTTTACAAGGCAACCATAGGCAAAACCGAAAAGTACATGTATTCGGATAAGGAGCTTGAGGAATTCCTTGCAGAGCACGGAAAAGCCACTATTCAGCGCTATAAAGGTCTTGGCGAAATGAACCCCGAGCAGCTTTGGGAAACGACCATGAACCCTGAAACACGCACGCTGCTAAAGGTTTCGATGTCTGATGCAGAAGAGGCTGAAAAGCTGTTCAGCGAGCTTATGGGCGATCAACCCGACGTCCGCAGGCAGTTTATTGAGCGCAACGCAAAACTCGTTGCAGACCTCGATATTTAAGCGAAAAAGGGATTTTTAAGGAGTTCTGACTTATGGCAAAGAAAGAAAATATAAGCGCTCTTGGCGCGGATTTTAAGGAAACGCTTGCAAAGACGAATATTGTAAACATAGAAGTAGAGCAGGAAATGAAGAAATCCTTTATCGCTTATGCGATGGCGGTTAACGTTTCACGTGCTATTCCCGACGTGCGCGACGGCTTGAAGCCCGTTCACAGACGTATTCTCTACTCAATGCACGATATAGGCCTCACGGCAGAAAAGTCGTATAAGAAGTGCGCTACCATCGTAGGTGACGTGCTCGGTAAATTCCACCCCCACGGTGACAACTCCGTTTACGACGCGCTCGTTCGTCTTGCGCAGGATTTCTCCATCAACAACCCGTTGGTAGACGGTCACGGTAACTTCGGCTCAGTGGACGGTGATCCGCCGGCTGCTTACCGTTACACCGAGGCAAAGATGAGCAAGCTCGCATCCGAGATGCTCCGCGATATAGATAAGGAAACCGTTGATTTTTACCCCAACTTTGACGATACGCGTATGCAGCCCACCGTGCTTCCCGCAAGGTTCCCCAACCTTCTCGTAAACGGTGCAGACGGTATAGCCGTCGGTATGGCTACCAACATCCCGCCTCACAACCTCGGCGAGGTTATTGACGGCGTTATCGCACAGATAGACAATCCTGAAATTGATATAGATGAATTGATCTCCTACGTTCTCGCCCCCGATTATCCCACCGGCGCGCTCATTATGGGCAGAAACGGCGTTAAGCAGGCGTACAGAACGGGTAGGGGCAGCATTATTCTCCGCGCAAAAACGGATATCGAAGAGTTTAACAACGGCACCAGAAGCCGTATCGTTGTAACAGAGCTTCCCTATCAGGTAAACAAGGCAAAGCTCATTGAAACGATTGCAGATTACGTTAAGGATAAGAGAATTGAGGGTATTTCCGATATAAACGACGAGTCTGACCGTCAAGGTATGCGCATCGTTATCGACGTAAAGAAGGACGCAAACGCGCAGGTAGTTTTGAATACCCTATTCAAGCACACCAACCTTCAGGTTTCGGACGGTATTATTCTCCTCGCCCTTGTGGACGGAGAGCCCAAGATCCTCAACCTCAAGCAGATAATTGATTGCTATATCAGGCATCAGCAGGAGGTTATCACCAGAAGAACCCGCTTCGACCTTGCTAAAACCGAGGAGAGGGAGCACATCATAAGCGGC
The DNA here is from genome assembly GCA_017501205.1 of Clostridia bacterium. Classification (GTDB taxonomy): domain Bacteria; phylum Bacillota; class Clostridia; order Christensenellales; family Borkfalkiaceae; genus RGIG3732. The sequence goes on along the minus strand of JAFVXM010000088.1, from coordinate 3,760 downwards.
TTGGTTACCGCACTTGCAAACGTTGACGAGGTTATCGCCATCATCAAGAAGTCTGCGGATAAAAACGAGGCTTGCACCAACCTTATGGCGGCGTTTGAGCTTGACGATAAGCAGGCAAACGCAATTCTCGAGATGCGCCTTCAGAGGCTCACCTCGCTTGAGGTTGAAAAGCTTCGTGAGGAGCTTGCCGAGCTCGATAGGATGATAGAGGACTATAAGGATATCCTCGCAAAGCCCGAGAGAGTTACCCAGATAATAAAAACCGACCTTCTTGAGGTTAAGGAAAAATACGCAACACCGAGAAGAACTGAAATTTCATCCGATCCTTACGGCATAGAGGACGCTGACCTCATAGAGGTTGAGGACGTCGTTATAAGCATGACGCACTTCGGTTACGTTAAGCGTCAGCCCGTTTCCGAATACCGTGCACAGCACCGCGGCGGCAGGGGTATTACTGCACACAAGCCCAAGGAAGAGGACTTCGTTGAGAATATGTTCATCTGCTCCACGCACGATGATATTCTCTTCTTTACCAACTTCGGTAAGGTTTACAGCCTTAAGGGCTACTATATCCCCGAAGCGCAGAGGACGGCGCGCGGCAGGGCTGCAGTCAACCTTATTCAGCTTGCAGAGGGCGAGCGCGTAGCCGCTATGATCCCCTTCAAGGAGGGCACGGAAGGCTACATTGCCCTTGCAACCAAAAACGGTCTTGTTAAAAAGACGGCACTTACCGAGTTTGCAAACATCAGAAAGACGGGTAAGATTGCAATCAGCATAAACGAGGGTGACGAGCTCGTTGGCGTTCAGTTCACGAGCGGTACGGATGAGCTTATCATCGCATCCGAGGAAGGCAAGTGCATAAGATTTAGCGAATCAGACGTCCGCGCAACGGGCAGAGATACGCAGGGTGTTCGCGGCATAGAGCTTAACGAGGGCGATAGGCTTGTGGATATGGCGGTTATTCGTGAAGGCTGTGAGGTTCTCACCATCTCGTCCAACGGCTTCGGCAAGAGAAGCGAAATTGAGGATTACCGTTTGCAGAACCGTGGCGGTAAGGGTATCAGAGCGGGTATCTTTAACGATAAGACGGGTAATCTTGTAAACCTCAAGCTCATTGAGCCCGGTCAGGATATCATGCTTATTGCAGATACCGGCGTTGTTATCCGTATCCGTTCGGAGGAGGTTTCCACCATCGGCAGAAGCACGCAGGGCGTTCGCATCATGAAGCTTGGCGAGGGCAAGATTGCAACCGTTGCACTCGCACCGAGAGAGGATGACGAGGAGTTTCCTGAAGGCGAAGAGGTGACGTCCGCAGAAGCTGAAGCTACCAATGGTGAAGAGACACCCGTAGCAGAGGCTGCAGACGTTGCGGCTGAAGCTGAAGCAGTAGAAGAATAAAAACAATAAAAGTCCCCGATAACTCACGTTATCGGGGCTTTTTTTATGCAAATGATCTTTTTTTGGCGGCGGAGCAGAGAATAAATACCGATCAAAGAGGCTGTAATAACTTGGCGCTTATATTATCCTTTTCAGTTTAATTTAAGCGTTAAGGCGTATAATGAAAACAACGTATGTATTTAATCGTGGGTGATCGGGCTTTTTGAATAAAAAATTCGGTTAAAATTAAGCCTTTGCAGCACCTTTAAATTATAAAAAATAAGTGAAAATTATTATAAATATACAACGCGCGATTGACATTTTTGAGATAATGTAGAATAATATTATCAAATAGCGCAATTTTAGTAGAAGGAGAGGAAAAATGCTGTCACTTCGCAACGTAAAAAAGGATTACGTAACCGGCGATACCGTGGTAAACGCATTGAAGGGCGTAAGCCTGGATTTCCGCGATAACGAGTTTGTTTCCATACTCGGCCCGTCGGGCTGCGGTAAAACCACGCTTCTGAATATCGTTGGCGGTCTTGATAGGTATACGGACGGCGATCTTATAATCAACGGCGTATCCACCAAGCTTTATAGCGACGGGGACTGGGATGCCTACCGCAACCACACGATAGGCTTCGTTTTTCAAACGTATAATCTCATAATGCACCAAACGGTGCTTGCAAACGTGGAGCTTGCATTAACGCTTTCGGGTGTTTCTCCTAAAGAGCGAAAGGAACGTGCAGCTGCCGCGCTTGAGCGCGTGGGGCTTGGCGATCAGATAAACAAAATGCCAAACCAGCTTTCCGGCGGTCAGATGCAAAGGGTTGCGATAGCGAGGGCTATAGTAAACGATCCCGATATCATCCTTGCCGATGAGCCTACCGGTGCACTCGATACTCAAACGAGCGTTCAGGTAATGGATATTTTAAAGGAAATATCCAAGGACAAGCTTATCATAATGGTAACCCATAACCCCGAGCTTGCAGAGCAGTATTCTACGAGAATCGTTCGTCTGTCCGACGGTGAGCTGATCTCCGATACCATGCCGGTAACGGCAGGAGAGCTTGAGTCTAAAGGGTGTATCGAGCAGGCAGTAGAGGCTGAAAAAGAAGAAAAACCCCATAAATCACGCAAAAACGCTAAAAAGAAACCGTCCATGTCGCTGTTTACAGCGCTTTCGCTCTCGCTTAAAAACCTCTTGACGAAAAAAGCGAGAACGGTGCTCGTATCCTTTGCGGGCAGCATCGGTATAATCGGTATCGCGCTGATACTGTCCCTGTCTGACGGCTTCCAGATGTATATCAATAAGGTTCAGGAGGACACCTTGTCCGGCTATCCGCTAACCATCGAGGCGGAAACGGTAGATATGTCCGCAATGGTTTCGGCGATGATGGGAATCACCTCTGACGATAAAAACGAAAACAAGGATCCCAACACCGTTTACGCAAACAACATGATGAGCAAAATGCTCACCTCAATGATGCAGCAGCAGGTTGAAAACAACCTTAAGGACTTTAAAAAGACGCTCATCGAAAACGAGGACCTTAAGGAAAAGATCACCGCAATAAAGTATACCTACGATTTCACACCGCAGATATATTTCGATAAGGATCATCCGCTAAACGCCACCAAAAAGTGCTATCAGGTAAGTCCCAGCATGGTTGGCGAAATGGTAAGCATGAGCAGCAGCATGTCCAACTTTGGCTTCGCGCCCTGGACGGAGATGCTCGATAACAGAGAGCTTTTGGAATCGCAGTATGATCTTATAGGCAACAGCAAGTGGCCGGAAAGCTATAACGAGGTCGTTATCGTAGTAGATAAAAACGAGGAGATCAACGACTATATTCTTTACTCCCTCGGCTTGATCAATCCCGAAGAAATGTACGAGATGATGCAAAACCTTATGGCAGGCAAACCGATCGTTGAAAAGGAACACAAGTACACCTACGATGAGATTTTAGACATCAGCTATAAGCTTATGCTTCAGGCCGATTACTATAAGATGAGCGGCAACGGTTATATCCCGAGGACGGATGACGAGATATTGCAAATTATAGACGGCACGTATACTTACGCGCCCGGCGAGGAGATGGCAACCGTTATTGATATAGACGTGGTAGGTATAATCAAGCCTAAAGAGGGCGTTTCCGCAACGTCTGTTGCCGGCACGGTCGGTTATCTTTCATCTCTTACCGAAAGGATCATAGACCTCACTAACGAAAAGCCCATTGTAACCAGGCAGTTTAACGTGCCCGATCGCGACGTGTTCAGCGGCCTCCCGTTTGAGGCGGATGCAAATGCACAGTATACTCTGTCTATGGTGGATAAATATTTCATGAGCGCTTTGCCGGACGTGACCGATACGCAGGCATCGCTT
>JAFVXM010000087.1 GCA_017501205.1 Clostridia bacterium | reverse complement strand
GCTTTGCCACCGGTGCTGTGATCGCAGCCTTCGGGTTGATGCTTGTTCTCGCTGCGGCAGTTGCTAAAAAAAGGCAGTGCGAAATTGCACTTCCGCCAAGGGTGCAAACGGTGTGTGGTTATGCCGTGGCATTTGCGGGAGTTGCCGTATTTGCCGTTGTTTACGTTATCCCCATGATCTTGTGTATTATATAAACAAACCCCGTAAAACAAAGGTTTTGCGGGGTTTTATACTATAGTATATCTTTTATAAAAGCATTCAGAGTGGCTTTGGGGATAGCGCCGGAGTAAGTATGCACTACCTTGCCGTTTGAATCCATAAATAGCGTTAGAGGGATTGAGGTCGCTCCGCACGCCTCTGCAGCCTCGCCCGTTACGTCGTAATACGTGGGAAAGGTGTAGCCGTTTTTCTCGAGAAAGAGTTTAACGTCTGTAACAGAGTCGTCGTGCCAGGAGAGGGTGTTTATAAAAAGGAAATTGACCTCATCGCCGTATTCGTCGTACGCATCCTGCAGGGCCGGCAACTCGTTCCTGCACGGCGGACACCAGATAGCCCAAAAGTTTATAACGGTGGGGCCGGAGAAGGAGGAAAGCTGAACGGTTTGCCTTCTTTCATCCTGAAAAGCAAAATCAAGCTGTTTGTTTTTTAGGTTGCCGTTTTGGGTGGTTGCTATCACGTGCTTTATAACAAAAACTGACGAGACTGCAAGTGCAATGCACAAAACCCACAGCAGAATACTTTTTAATTTCTTGCTCATATAAGCTCCTTGTTTGTTTTTTATTAAGCCTTTTTATAAACGTCTATGTAAAAATCGAAGGTGCAGGAAAGTTCGTTTAGGGAAAGCAGGTGGCTTTTTTGCTCCTCGCCCGTCTTGTATAGGTAGGGCGTCATAGATAAAAGAGCTGATAGCTCCGATGCTCCTTCGAGCCTGCCTGAAAACGTTAAGCGCTCGCTGTGCGTGTGCTCAAACAAAACGTCGCCGTTTGATGAAACCAGCGGTTTTTGCGCGTTTTCGGGGGGATTTTCGTAAGTAGCGATGCCATACATGGCTTGTTTAAGCTCTATCAGATGCCTTTCTGCAGGGTTTACGGTCACAACGGTCGCGCCCTTTTTGCAAACTCTGAAAAGCTCGTCTGCACACAGTGGGGCAAAAACGGTAAGAGCGGCATCAAAGCAGCAGTCTTTTAGCGGAAGATTAAAAACAGAGCCGACTGCCGCGCAATCCACACCCGATTTGGCGGCTAAACGAACGGCAAACTTGCTTATATCTATTCCGCAAACGTAGGGTGAAGTATTGCCGTTGCTCAAAATGCTTTTTATCTGCGAGCCGTACCAGCCCGTTCCGCAGCCGGCATCAAGAATTGCCGATGCGCCCATAAGCCTTTGGGCAACGGAAAGGGCAAGGGGTGCAAAAAAGCCCTTGCCGAGAAAATCTCTCCTCGCGTTTACCATTACTTTATTGTCGCCCGGCAGTTGAGTTTTTTTGAAGTTTGCGGGTAAAAGGTTTACGTAACCCTCGCTTGCAATATCAAAGCAATGTCCGTTGCAACATCTCAGTGCGTTGCCATCCTTTGTAAACTCGCCTTGGCAGATAGGGCATGATAGTTTGCTGTAATCCATAATAACGTGTGATTTAGGGGCTTTTTCTACCAGTCCTGACGGTCGGATATCTTTACGTCGTCGTGATAGTCAAAATATCTGCGCTTGAATTCCTCAAGCTCTCTTTTCTTTTTTATCTTTTTCTTTTCCTCTTCGGTGAGGGGTTTTTTTGTTTGGTTTTTCTTTTCTTCCATATTGCACCTGAAATTATTTTCTTAAGTACACCATAAGCACGGCGATATCAGCAGGATTTACGCCGGAGATTCTCGAAGCCTGCCCGAGGGAAACGGGGCGGATCTTATCGAGCTTTTGCCTCGCCTCGATTCTTAACCCGTCTATCGAAAGATAATCAATATCGGGGGGAAGCAGTCTGTCCTCTAATCTCTTGGCCTTTTCTATCTGATCTAACGCCTTGCCGAGATAGCCCTCGTAGCGCGCGTCCGTCTCGCACATTTCAAGCACGTCACGCGGGATGCCCTCAAAGGCGTTGAAGTATTCGCAGATATCGTCTATGGGGATGTTGCGCTTTATCATATCCTTATATGAGATGCCGCCGGAAAGAGATCCGCCGTGGCTTTCGATAAAAGTCGCGCAATCCTTTGGTGAGCGGATAAGCTCCATTTCCTCGCGCGCTTTAGCGAGAAGCTCCTTGCGCTTCAGGAATATCGCGTACCTCTCGTCTGAAACGAGGCCTGCTCTTCTGCCCTTTTCGGTCAGGCGGAAATCGGCATTGTCCTGCCTTAAAAGCAAGCGATATTCGGCGCGTGAGGTCATTATACGATAGGGCTCGTTCGTGCCCTTGGTCACAAGGTCGTCTATAAGCACGCCTGTATAAGCCTCATCTCTGCCGAGAACAAGCGGGGGCTCTCCTCTGAGATAAAGGGAAGCATTTGCGCCTGCAATAAGGCCTTGAACGGCCGCTTCCTCGTAGCCGCTTGTGCCGTTTATCTGGCCTGCGGTATAAAGACCTCGCACCCTTTTGTATGCAAGGGTGGGAAGAACGTCGAGCGTGTCGATGCAATCGTACTCAATGGCGTAAGCGTAGCGCATTATTTCGCAGTTTTCAAGCCCCGGAATTGTGCGGTACATGGCCTTTTGTACGTCGTGAGGGAGTGAGGTGCTCATGCCTTGCACGTAAACCTCGTGCGTGTCACCGCCCTCTGGCTCAAGGAAGATCTGGTGGCGCTCCTTATCGGCAAAGCGCTTTACCTTATCTTCAATCGAGGGGCAGTATCTCGGACCTATGCCCTTTATGGCTCCGCCGTATAAGGGGGAGCGGTGTATGTTATCGAGAATTATTTTGTGGGTTCTTTCGTTTGTATAGGTGAGATAGCATGGCGTCTGTGCGGAGGGAAGCGCAGGCGTAGTGTAGGAGAACGGATAAACGTTAGTCTCGCCCGGCTGAAGCTCGCATTTAGAATAGTCAATGGTTCTGCCGTCTATTCTTGCAGGGGTTCCCGTTTTAAATCTGCGAACGTTAAATCCAAGCTCTATAAGGTTTGCGGTAAGCCCGTTGGAGGGCGCAAAGCCTGATGGCCCGCTCGATTCCTTATACTCCCCTGCGAAGATCTCGCCGTTAAGGTATACGCCCGTTGCTATAACCGCAGCGCGGCACTCAAATATACCGCCAAAGGAATTTCTAACGCCGCACACCTCGCCGTTTTTCGTTAGGATCTCCACAGCCTCGCATTGCACGATCTTGAGATTTTGTGTGTTTTCGAGGACTTTTTTCATTTCCGTGTGGTAACGGTTCTTATCTGCCTGTGAGCGTAGCGATTGAACGGCTGCGCCCTTTCCGCGGTTGAGCATTTTTATTTGCAGCATGGTTTTATCGGCAATCACGCCCATCTCTCCGCCGAGTGCGTCGATCTCTCTGACGAGGTGTCCCTTGGCCGTTCCGCCGATAGAGGGGTTGCATGCCATAAATGCAATACTGTCTAGGTTGAGGGTGAGGAGCGCCGTTTTCATGCCCGTTCTCGCAAGCGCAAGAGCAGCCTCGCAGCCCGCGTGGCCTGCGCCGATAACAACGGCGTCAAACGTGCCCTCGGAAAATCTGTTTTCCATAATCTCTCTCTTTAAATTAAGCCACCCTCGTTTTTGTGCGAAAAAGGCGGCTTTTAATTATTTTTGCTTTGCGACGAGCGTGCTTAATGTATTGCTGCGCAAAGTCGGTTATTTTTTGAGAATCATATTTTTGAGATCGTTGATCTCTGTTGCAAATCTGCCGTTTTCCGCAACGAGCTTTGCAACCTTATCTCTCGCGTGGATTACCGTCGTGTGATCTCTGCCACCTATTGCCTGGCCTACGGAAACGAGGGGTAGCGTCATAAGCTCGGTTATAAGATAAACGCAGATCTGACGCGGCTCAGCGATCTCTCTGTTTTTCTTTTTGCTGAGAAGATCCTTTTCCGAAACGTGGTAGTAATCGCAAACGGCGCGGATGATGTTGGTGGTTGTAACAACCTCCTGAACCGGGTTTACCGTTTCGGCTAAAGCATTAGTTGCAAGCTCAAGCGTAATGGGCTTTTCGTGCAGGATGGATGCAAATATCACCTTGTGCAAAAGTCCCTCAAGAGTACGCACGTCCGGCCCGGATTTTTCAGCGAGGAAGGATGCAACGTCAAGGGAAAGCACGCACTTTTTTGCGGCCGCCTTTTTTTGAGAATTGCGATTTTGGTTTCTATATCGGGGGGGAGAACCTGTGCTGTGAGTCCGCCGGAGAAGCGTGTTACAAGCCTGTCGCTGAGGGTTTCGATGTTCTGGGGAGGACAGTCTGCCGAGAGAATTATCTGTTTGCCCTGCGCGTACAGCTCGTTGAAGGTGTTAAAGAACTCCTCCTGGGTGGTTTTTTTGTTTGCAAGGAACTGCACGTCGTCAACGATAAGCACGTCCACGTTGCGGTATTTTCTGCGGAAATCCGCCTCGCGGTTTCTCGATGTGGAGCGCGTGCGGATAGAATCGATGAGCTCGTTAGTGAAGTTCTCACAGGTTGAGTAAAGCACGTTTGTTCTCGGCGTAACTTCCTTTATGTAGTTTGCGATAGCGTGCATGATATGCGTTTTGCCAAGGCCGGAGCCACCGTATATAAACAGGGGATTGTAGGAATCTCCCGGTGCCTCTGATACCGCGCGCGCAGCCGCGTAAAGCATTTTGTTGGAGCTGCCGACAACGAAATTTTCAAACGTATATTTAGGGTCAATAGGCATGGAGGGGAAGGGCATTTCATTTTTGTCGTAGCCCTTGGATTTAAGGTAATCCTCCTTGCTGTTGCCTATATAAAGCTCAAATCCGTCAACGCCTGCGTTTAAATTTCTGAGGGCTGTGTTGATCTTTTCGATCAGCCTTGAGAAAATATAGTTGGCAAACAGTTCGCTCTCGGTGCAAAGAATAATCTTATTTTCGTCAATATCCACGGGCTTGAGCTTTTGCACGTAAGTGGAAAAGCTTATCGGGCTGACCGTTTTCTCCAGCTCGGTAAGGGCGTTTTTCCATAAAATCTCGAATGTTTCCATATTTCACCTCTGTGCGAATTGCTTTTTGCGTGCGGATTTGGTATAATTTAGTTAAACGTGGGGGTATCCGCGCCTGAGAAAATCAGGGTAATAATTATTATACAACAAATTAAGAATAAAATAAAGCCAAATCAACCCATTTGGGCAAATTTATTTTAGAGGGAAAATTTTCCACAGTCGGTCGGTATGTATATAGAAACTCTTGTTTTAAAAAATTTCCGCAACTATGAAAATCAAACCTTCCGCTTTACGGAGGGCACGAACGTTATTTGCGGTATGAACGCGCAGGGAAAAACTAATTGCGCTGAAGCTGTTTTTTATCTTTGCACGGGATATTCTCCCCGAGCAACGAGGGATAAGCAGGTTATTCGCTACGGCGAGGATAAGGCGTATATTTCCGGCACGGCTAAAACGGCTTACGGCAACGTGAACGTGGAGCTTACCTTTTATCCGGATAAAAAGAATATCCGAATAAACGGTGTGGAAACGCTTAAAATGGGCGAGCTTATAGGCAATATAAACTCGGTATTCTTTAACCCGGGCGAGCTTAAGCTCATACAGGAAAGCCCGGAGGATAGGCGAAGGTTTATGGATATATCCCTTTCGCAGATGAACAAAAAGTATTTCTACGCGTTGCAAAAATACAAAAAGATACTTTCCCAGCGTAACAGCCTGTTGAAGGATGAGGACGTAAACCTCGTAAGAGACACCCTTCCGCTTTGGGACGCGCAGCTCGCAAAGGCCGCTGCCGTTATCGTTAGGGACAGAAACGAGTTTTTAAGGCTGCTTGCTCCGCAGGCAAAGGAGGCGCACGCCTTTATTACGGGAGGGAAGGAGATACTTGAGGTATCTGCAGGCTACCGCTATGAGGGTGACGAGAGGACGATAGAGGGGCAGATACTTTCCGATCTTAAGGAGAGCGTGGAGAAGAGCCTTGTTCTCGGCTATACGACCGTTGGGCCTCACCGTGACGATCTGAAAATAAAAATAAACGGAGAGGACGTTAAGACGTACGGCTCGCAGGGGCAACAGAGGACGGCTGCACTGTCGCTTAAGCTCGCGGAGCTGGAGGTTTTTAACTTCCGATTTAAAGAGTATCCCGTGCTGCTTTTAGACGATGCCTTGAGTGAGCTTGATAGCTTCCGCAGGGCGAGAGTGCTGGAGCGCACGAAGGGAATACAGACGATAATAACCTGCACCGAGGCGGATGATATATCGGTGGATAGCGTTAATAAAATAACCGTTCAAGCGGGCAAGATCGTGGATTAGCCGCCTAAATCGCGCAAAAAGCCTTGGAGGATTTATGAAAGAAAGAAGGATTGAAGATTATTTAAGAGAGAACGAAACGATTTTGTGGCATGGAAAAGCAAAGGAGAACGACGTGCTTTCCTGCAAAATGCTCAACGTTCTGCCCTTTCTTGTTTTATGGCTTGCAGCCGAGTGTGTAATTCTGGGCGTTTCGGTAACGAACAAGATACTCGGTGACTTTAACGTGTACTATCTGATACTTACCATCGTTGCAATACTGCTTCATCTTATACCTACCGTTATCTGGCTTATGAGTGCTATGAGAGAAAACGAGCGGGCGCGTGGCGATGAGTACGCTGTTACCGACGAGAGAGTAATAATAATGCACTCCTCAAAGCACGACAGTATCGAGTGGCTTAGCGTTAAGGACGTTGATGACGTAGTGCTTCGTTGCTCGTTTGCCGAGTCTATTCTCGGTACGGGAAGAATCGAGCTTGAATTTGAGGATGGAAAGATGGTTTTCCACTCAGTTGAGGATGCAAAAAAGCTTTACAAAAAGGTTTACCGTGCTGTGAACGAGGGAAAGGAGAACAAGGGTGAATAAGAAAAAAGCCGCCCAAATCGTGCAAAAACTTGCATCTGAATATCCGGATGCCCGTCCTGCATTAGAGTTTGAAAACAACTTTCAGCTGCTTATCGCCGTTATGCTTTCGGCGCAGTGCACGGACGAGCGGGTTAACAAGGTAACGCGCGTGCTGTTTAAGGAATACGATACGCCCGATAAATTTTTAACCCTTACGGCGGATGAGCTTGGAAAAAAAATATTCTCATGCGGACTGTATAGAAGCAAGGCAGAGCACATTCTTTCAACCTGCAAGGATCTTGTTGAAAAATACGGCGGAGAGGTCCCCTGCACGATAGAGGAGCTCAGGACTCTTGCCGGTGTGGGCAGAAAGACCGCAAACGTGGTTTACAGCGTTGGCTGTGGCGGCGATGCTATCGCTGTGGATACGCACGTGTTCAGGGTATCTAACAGGATAGGGCTTGCAAAGGCGAAAAACGTTCTTGCAACGGAAAAGCAGCTTATGGAAATTATTGAAAAGCCCCTGTGGTCGGCATCGCACCACTACCTTATCTTTCACGGAAGAAGGGTGTGCAAGGCGCAAAGGCCTGCGTGCGAAACGTGCGTTTTAAGGGACTTATGTGAGTATATCGATAAAAAATAGGTATAGATAGATGTTTGAGATCGTTAAGAAAACAAAACTAAATCCGAACACGGAGGAGTACGTTATAAACGCCCCACGCGTTGCAGCAAAATGCAAGGGCGGGCAGTTTGTTATTCTTCGTGTTGACGAAAACGGAGAGCGCGCTCCCTTTACTATTGCCGATTACGATAGGGCTGCCGGAACGGTTACTGTTATAGTGCAGACGGTTGGCGCAACCACCTATAAGCTTGCAGCAATGAAGGAGGGCGATTGCCTTGCTGATTTCGTGGGGCCTCTTGGCAATGCCACGGAGCTTGGCGAATACAAGAACGTTGTGCTTGTAGGCGGCGGAATAGGAAGTGCCGTTATCTATCCTCAAACGGCGGAGCTTAAGAGTGCCGGCAAGAGGGTTACTGCGATAATCGGCGCGAGGAATAAGGAGCTTATAATTCACGAGAAGGAATTTAAACAGAGGACTGACGAGCTGATCATAGTGACTGACGACGGCAGCTACGGAAAAAAGGGCACGGTCGTTGACGCTTTGAGAGCGCTTTTGGATGCCGGTGGATACGACTGCGTTTTTGCGGTAGGGCCGCTTCGCATGATGAGCGCGGTGTGTGATCTCACACGGGGCTATGGAATAAAAACCGTTGTTTCAATGAATTCCATAATGGTTGACGGTACCGGTATGTGTGGCGGTTGCAGGCTTACCGTTGGAGGAAAAACCAAGTATGCCTGTGTTGACGGCCCCGAGTTTGACGGACACGCCGTAGATTTTGAAGAGGCCATAAGCCGTTCAAGAATATATAAAGAGCAAGAAAGTGAGCATTACTGCCGCCTTACGGGAGGTGGAAAATGAGCGATATGAATTTGAGAAACAAGCCAGTGGTTCGCGATCCTTTGGAGCGCTCGCGGGATTTTGGCGAGGTTTGTCTTGGCTTTACGCCGCAGGCGGCCGCACTTGAGGCGCAAAGATGCCTTGGGTGTAAGGCGGCGCCGTGCATGAAGGGGTGCCCCGTAGGTGTGCAGATTCCGCGGTTTATTGCCTGCCTTAAGGATGGCGATGTTGCAAAAGCAAAGGCGGTTATTTTAAAGGACAGCAGCCTTCCCTCCGTGTGCGGAAGAGTTTGTCCTCAAGAAAATCAGTGCGAAAAGTTGTGCGTGCGCGCGGTTAAGGGCCAGCCTGTTGCGATAGGCTTGCTTGAGAGATTCGTGGCCGATAACGCGCAAATTCAGGGGGTTGCTGCGAAAAAAACGGGCAAGAGGGTTGCCGTTGTAGGAAGCGGACCTGCAGGCCTCGCGTGTGCCGGTGATCTCATCCGTGCAGGTGTGGACGTGACCGTTTTTGAGGCTTTTCACAAGCTCGGCGGTGTGCTCGTTTACGGTATTCCCGAGTTTCGTCTGCCAAAGGCGTTGGTCGAAAAAGAGGTTGCGGAGCTTGCTCAGCTTGGTGTAACTTTTGAAAAGGACGTGGTTGTTGGAAAAACGGTGGAGCTTTCCGAGCTTGCCGAGCAGTACGACGCCGTGTTTGTTGGCACGGGAGCAGGGCTTCCTATGTTTATGAATATACCGGGCGAAAACTTGAACGGAGTATTTTCTGCTAACGAATACCTCACGAGAGTAAACCTCATGAAGGCGTATCTTGCAGATAGCGATACCCCTGTGTTTAAAAGCAAAAAGGCAGTAGTTGTCGGCGCGGGAAACGTCGCTATGGACGGAGCGCGTACAGCCCTCAGGATGGGTGCCGAGGTTTCCGTTGTTTATCGCAGAGGCAGAGAGGAAATGCCCGCCCGTGCAGAGGAAATTGAGCATGCCGAGGAGGAGGGCGTTGAGCTAAAGCTGCTTTCTAACCCTGTCAGAATAAACGGAGAGAACGGGTTTGTTAAATCCGTAACGTGTATAAAAATGGAGCTTGGCGAGCCTGACGCATCGGGGCGCCGCTCGCCCGTTGCTGTGGATGGCAGCGAGTTTGATATAGAGTGCGATATGGTTTTGATGGCGCTTGGAACGTCACCAAATCCGCTATTAACCTCATCGTGCAAGGCACTTGCCACCGGAAGGCGCGGCGTGATCGAGGTTGACGAAAGCCTCGAAACGAGCCTGAAGGGTGTGTATGCCGGCGGCGACGCAGTTACGGGATCGGCAACCGTTATCAGGGCGATGGGGCAGGGCAAAAAGGCTGCGGCATCGATTTTGCAGTCGTTTGAAAATAATAGATAACGTGCGAAAAAGGGTACTAAATAATTAAATGGAGCAAGATTATGTTTGTTGACAGAGAGGTTATCTCTATAAAATCAGGTGACGGTGGCGACGGGATGACGTCGTTTATGCGCTTTAAGGGCATTGCTACAGGCGGCCCTGACGGTGGCGACGGCGGCGATGGCGGAAGCATATATTTCGTGGGAGATAAGTCTAAATCCAGCCTTATCGACTTTCAGTACACCCACAAGTATTCAGCAGAGAACGGAGGTAAGGGCGATACGAATAATTGCCACGGCAGAAACGGCGCGGATAAGTATATTGCCGTTCCCCCGGGAACCGTCATAAAGGATAGGGACAGCAACCGCATTATAGCTGACGTTTACTATGACGGACAGGTTGTTAAGGTTCTTGAAGGCGGAAGGGGCGGAAAGGGCAACGTCCGCTTTGCAACGAGCAAAAGGCACACCCCTCATTTTTCGCAAAAGGGAGAGAAGACGCCCGTACGCTACGTTGTTTTGGAGCTTAAGGTAATTGCAGACGTAGGTCTTGTTGGCTTCCCCAACGTTGGCAAAAGCACAATGCTTTCTAAAATTTCGGGGGCAAAGCCGAAGATAGCAAACTATCACTTCACTACCATTTCTCCAAACCTCGGTGTTGTTAAGCATTACGACGATACTTTTATCGTTGCAGATATTCCCGGGCTTATTGAGGGAGCGGCAGAAGGCGCAGGTCTTGGCCACGATTTTTTAAGACACATTGAGAGAACGAGGATGCTCGTGCACGTGGTAGATATATCCGGCGTTGAGGGCAGAGATCCCATCGACGATTTTATCAAGATAAACGCAGAGCTTGCCGGTTACAGCGATCTGCTTGCAGAGCTCCCGCAGATCGTTATGGCAAACAAATGCGATATGTATGGCGCGGAGGAAAATCTTAAGGCATTCAAAAAGAAGTTTGGCAGGAAATACAAGATATTCCCCTGCTCGGCAATCAGTGCAGAGGGGCTTGGCGCTGTGCTTGACGAGGTGAGCGAGGTTCTTAAAACCTTGCCCGAGCCTGCACCCATCGAGCACGATCTGTTCACCTATGAAAGACCTAATTCAAACAACTTTGAGATCGAGCGTGATGAGGACGGCGCGTTCGTCGTATTCGGTCCGCTCGTGGATATGCTTATAAGGAACGTTGTGCTTGACGATTACGATTCGCTCGCATACATGCAGAAGACGTTGCGAGATAAAGGCGTTATCAAGGAGCTCAGAAAGCTTGGCGCAAAAGATGGCGACGTGGTTGTGATAGGCGACGTTGAGTTCGATTTTATTGATTGATTTTGTGCGATTTAAGCCACTTTTAACGGAGAGATAAAAAAATGACAAGTAAACAGAGAAGTAATTTGAGATCTATTGCATCCACGCTTGAGCCTGTGTGTCAGCTTGGAAAGGTAAGCGTTGGTGAGGATGACGGGATTTTCAGCGAAACCTTTTTAAGCTCGGTGAACGATGCGCTTGAGGCGCGTGAGCTTATAAAGATTACCGTTTTGAAAAACGCCGCATTTACAGCAAAGGAGATAGGTGACGATCTTGCGCGCGAGGTTAATGCCGAGTGCGTTGCAACCATCGGTCACAAGATCATACTGTATAGGTATAGTCACAAGAAGGGCGTTAAGCACATTGAGTTTTAAAGATGATAGATATTGAAAAATTGCGTGCGGAGTTTGCTTGTTGCAACTGCGGAATGCCTCACTCGTTTGGGATCGAGGCTGTAGAGGTTGGCAGCGGTATAACCTCGCGCACGGGAGAAATTTTAAAAAACAACGGCTTTGGAAGCAAGCTTTTGGTTGTTGCCGATAAGAATACTATCGCGGCGGCAGAGGGCGTGATCGAGGCACTTGAGAGCGAGGGCTTTGTGCTTTCGTACAGAATGCACGAGGATCTTCGCGTTGCCGAAATGAGCGAAGTTTGTGCGATAGAGGGGCTTTTGGGAGATGTTGACGGCGTTATTTCCGTTGGAACCGGCTCCCTGCACGACGTTGCAAGGCTTGCCTGCGCAAGGCAGAATAAAAGGCTTTGCCTTTTTGCAACCGCGCCCTCGATGGACGGATTCGCTTCCTACTCCGCGCCCATTACGGACGGCTGCTTTAAGATAACGTATCCGGCAAAGAGTCCCGAGGTGATTATCGCGGATACCCGTATTCTCGCAAAGGCACCGGCATATTTGAAGCTGGCGGGATTTGGCGATATGGTTGGCAAATACGTTGGGCTTATCGACTGGCAGGTTTCGCATTTGATTTCGGGCGAGTATTACTGCGAAAGGGTAGCCGCACTCACAAGAGAGGCAACCGACGAGATCATGGCGCTTGCTGATAGAATAATGAAGGAGGACGAGGAGTCTGCCGAGGCTGTGTTTATGGGGCTTTTGAAAACGGGTATAGGAATGAGCTTGGTTAAAAACTCAAGGCCTGCATCCGGCACGGAGCATATTCTCTCGCATTTTTGGGAGTGCAAGAAGCTTCTTGAGGGCAAGCTGAGCGACTTTCACGGAAAGAAGGTTGGCGTTGCAACGCTTATGATTTTAAAGGAGTATCAGCGCCTTGCCTCGTTTGAGGACGTGGATATTGTGGATGAGGTTATAGATTGGGCAGCCGTAAAAAATGCTTACGGCGAGCTTTATTCGGATGTTGAAAAGCTGAACAACCCGCCTATTTCGCACGAATTTGACCATTTTGAGATAAAAAAGAACTGGCAAAAAATAAGGGAAATAGTGGCGAGCGTGCCGAGCTACGACGAGGTGCTTTGCAAGATGAAGCTTGCCGGCTGTGCTACGCAGGCTGATGAAATAGGTGTCAGCGATGAGCTGGTTGAGCTTGGCATGGCGTATCATCCGCATATGCGTCACCGCTTGAGTTTGATGAGATTGTCATATCTTATAAAAGAGAAGGTTTAATTATGGATAGGTTTATGGAGCAGGCGATCGGTGGCACACCCACACTTCGCCTGAAAAATATGGAGATCAAGGAGGGGCTCTCTTGCAAACTGTATGCCAAGGCGGAGATGCTCAACCCTGTCGGAAGCATAAAGGATAGGGTTGCACTTTCTATGATTGACGACGCCGAGCAAAGAGGCGTGCTAAAAAAAGGCTCGGTCATTATAGAGCCCACGAGCGGAAATACCGGCATAGCCATTG
>JAFVXM010000086.1 GCA_017501205.1 Clostridia bacterium | reverse complement strand
CCTACCCCTGCGCCTGAGCGTTACGAGGTGATATTCTTTATCTACGCGGACGTTTGCCACCGTCACCTTCTTTGGCGAACAAAAGGCAAGCTCTCCACTCGTCAGTGCAAGCATGGCGTTTTTATTTGCGCAAACTGCTATCGGCACTCCAAATTCGTACGCCTTTGCTCTTGCCGAAATACCGACGTTGTTATCAAGAATCGGATCGCACACCGAAACGATAACGTCCGCCCCACATTGAGCGAGCGTTCTGATGCACTCCGAACAAAACACGTCGCCACCTGCAATAATGCCTATTTTCCCTGCGCGTGTTTCGTAAACGCGAAGACTGCCGCCCCCAACGTAAGAGTCACCCTCTCTAACGGATATCATATCGCTTATCCCAAGCAGCTTTCCGTTATCACAAACGGCTACGCTGTGCCTCAACGCCCCGTAGGAATCCGTATCAACACCCGCGATAACCGTTGTTTTAAGGCACTTTGAAAGATTAGTGAGTGTTTTAAAAAAGGTTGTTGAGCCCTTGATTTCGCTGTTATAGCTGACGGGCTCCTTATAATAAAAGGGGAATACGATAACGTCGCACCCCTCAACGTCGCCGTGCGGAACGGCATAGTCACACTCCGTTACAAAAGCAATTTTCATCATTTACCCCCAAAGCTTCTCTCTTATTATATTAAAGCCCCGGGAAAATGGTTAATTATTCAAATACCTCTGACACTACAGCCTTAAGCTCCTCGGTCGTTTCGCAGGAAAGCAGCCTTATTTTCGCCTGCTTGCCGCCCCTCACGCCCTTCAAGTAACATGCGATCTGCTTGCGCATATTGTGGGCGATCCATCTATCGGGATGGATAAGCTTAAGCCCGTCTACGTGCATAAAGATCAGCTCTTTAAAGCCGATAAGCTGCGTTTTACGCGTTATTTTTGAGAAAATGAACGGATCGTACAACGCGCCGCGAGCCACCATGACTCCGTCTGCCCCCGTTGCTTCAACAAGAGCAGTCGCATCGTCCTCCGTAAAAATTCCGCCGTTTGCAATAACGGGAATACTAACAGCGTTTTTAGCCTTTGCTATCTGTGCAGTATTCACATCGCCCGAATAATAGGCGCTTCGCGGTCTGCCGTGCACCGTTATCATAGATGCGCCTGCACCCTCACACATGCGAGCAAACTCCTCGGTCACAAGCTTATCCTCGGTGACGCCCGTTCGGAATTTTACAGTTATGACCTTGCCGCTCTTTACACACTCCGAAACTACCTTTTCTGCGAGCGCAATATTTTCAAGAAGCGCACTACCCTCTCCGTTTTTATATAACTTTGGCACGGGACAGCCCATATTTATATCAATAATATCAAACGGGGCAAGATGCTCACTTTCGCACGCAGCCCTCATTATTTGCGGATCGTTGCCAAATATCTGTGCCGCCTTTACCCTTTCCTTATCCGTCACGGTAAGAAGAGCTGACGTGTTTTCATTGTTATACATCAGCCCCTTGCAGCTCACCATTTCGGTAAAGGCAAGCGACGCACCCAACTCAACACATAGCCCACGGAAGGCAAAATCCGTATATCCGGCAAGCGGGGCCAAAAGAACGTTACCCTCAAGCCTCACTCCACCAATATTCAACGGCTTTATTTCCATTTTACTCCTCATCCCCGGCAAACTCTTTAACAAACTGCTCGGTTTTATCCTTAAGCGCTATCTCACACTCGCCGCCTCTCATCCTTCCAAGATTGACGCAAGCAAACAATAAGTCACCTAAAACACGCATTACCTCGCCTTCCTCACAGCTAATGAGCTCGCCGCAAAGCCTGTTTATCTCCTGTTCTGCACTCTCTTTATCGCCCGTTTCCCAACCGGCCTTTGAGGCGCGTTTTATAACCTTTTCCGTTCTCAAAAGAGCAGGGAAGCATGACGGGACGTCCCTCACCGCTCCCTTTAAGGAATAGCCGTGCTCCTTCTGTTTGTTCTTTTCCCATACGTCAAGCGCCTGAGCCTCATCACTCGCCTTATCGCCAAAAAAGATATGCGTATGGCGGGATATAAGCTTTTTGCAGACGCCCGTTAAAACTTCGCCCTGCGTTAGCGCACCGCGATCCTCTGCAAGCTGGGTGTGGAATACTGCCTGCATAAGACAATCGCCGATCTCCTCGGTAAGCCTTTCGTCATCACACCGATCAATGGCATCGACAAGCTCGTAAACCTCCTCAATGGCGTTTATGCGAATGGACTCGTGCGTCTGCGCCCTATCCCAAGGACAACCGTTCTCCCCCCTGAGCATAGTTATAAGAGTGCACAGGTCGTTAAAGGTATAGGCATTTTTATTGAGAAAGCTATTCGGGGTAACCACGAGTGCGGTGGTGTAATCGTACCTTTCCATCCTGTCTATCTCGTAAAGAGCAACCGAGTATTTTTCTCCGCCACAGAACAGCAAGCATGGGCACTCGTCGCCGTAAATATCCATAAGCCTGAGCTTTACCTCGCCTGCAAGGTAGCTGCTATCCATATCGTAAACACAAAGCAGTCCGCCGTTTGGCTCAAGGGTATGAACGTCGTATGCTGAAACAGCCGAATAGCTGCCCGCTATGCCAAGCCCTTCCATGCAGGATGAAACCTTTGACACGCCCGATATCACCTTTACGTCTCGATGCTTTTGCAAAATGAGCTTGCAGGCATTGTCCTCAAGCACGCTTCCATCCACACAGTAAACGGCGTTGCAGCCCTTGGACGCAGAAAAAACCTCCGCCGCTACGTTGCGACAAAGGGTATCAAAATTTCTGCTTCTTTGATAAACGTGATCCATCGTGGTAACGGTTATCCCGTATTGCTCAAAGATAGGATAGTTTGCGGTCATATCCGTTTTAAGTATCACCTTTTCTGCTGCCTGAACGGCGGATAAGGCTTCAAGGGAAATATCCCCTGCCTTCACGCCAAGGCCTACAAGTGTCAAGCTCATATATGTCCTCCGTAATTAGGTTTATTTTACCACAAACGAAGATAAAACACAATGCTTTTACACACGTTTAGCCCCGACCTTTAAAATTTTAAAAACGGGCAACACCGAGTATGCCGCTGCCACCGCAAGCGAAACAAGCACGAACACAAGCCTTCCGCCCACGGCATTGCACACAAAAAAGCCGCCTAAAACGCATATTATCGACCATATAAGCGGTTGCCAGGTATCGATCAAGCCACGCAAAGCGCCCTCTCTGCCGAGTGCCGTTTTTACGTTTATTGCAAGCGCTACGGCCTGCGATATTACAGATGCCGCCACCGCGCCGTATATCCCAACGGCCCTTATCGCAGAAAGAGCGGCGCAAAGCACCACCCTCGCCACAAGGGCGATTCCCATTGAAAGCATGGGCACCCTTTGCAGGCCTCTCGCCGTGAGGATGGCGTTAGTAGTTTGCAAATACGAGGTAAGCACCACCGAAGCCGCCTCTAATGAAAGTAAAGTGGATGCAAGCATCCTCTCGCTTTGCGACATACCGCCGTAAAGCAAATCAATCACCTGACGTGAGAAAACAGCAAAAAAGACCGCGAACGGGATAGATAAAAACCCCGTAAATCGCAGACTATCTGCTATTGCACGCTCGTCGCTCCCCGATGAAACCGCAGGTACAAGCGCAACTGCAACCCCATAAGCAAGGCTTACGGGCACCCCGATTATCGCCGCCACGCTACCCGAATAAATGCCAAATGCCGCAGTTGCATTTTCGCTAAATCTTGACGTTGCGTTTATCACAATAAAGCTATCCGCAACGTTGCCGAGAGGTATTGCCATAGCTGCCACAGCGACGGGCGCAACGATTGCGAATATTTTTCTGTACGCCCCCTTTTCAGATGCAATATATTTGCGTTTAAAGCCTGCGGCCTTTAATCTTATATAGAGAAAAAGCAGGGCCACGCCTTCAGAGGCCGTCACGGCAAGGGTTGCGCACACGGCGCCCGCCACGGCATTGCCCTCAAACCAAGAGCATACGGCAAGCCCAACCACCGCCTTTACCACTTGCTCCACAATTTGCGATACTGCCGTGGGCACCATGTTGCTTTTGCCCTGAAAATAACCGCGCACACAGGATATAAGCGATACCAGAAAAACAGACGGCGACAGCGCCATATAGCACGCCGCGGCATTTGCGTTTCCCTGCAATTTTGCAAATATCCCGCCTAAAACAAACATTATTGCGCTGCCAAGCAATCCGATAGCACCAAACGCAAGCACGGATCTGATAAAGTAAGCCTCGCCGTTATCCCTATCCTGCGATACCAATTTTGACAGCGCCGTGGGGATGCCCGTTGACGAAACGGTGAGCAGAGCGCAGTACACGGGAAAAACCATTTGATACAGCCCGATCCCCTCTGCGCCGATAATGTTTGTAAGCGGTATGCGGTAAAGTGCGCCTATTATTTTTGAAGCAAGCCCACCCGCCGCAATAACGGCAGCACCACCGAGCAGCCTACGCTTCACTCCGAAAACCTTCTTGACAAAAGATCTGCGCCCATCCGCGCAAGCTTTACGTCCGTTTCCCTCATCCTTACTTCCTGTGAAAACGAATACAGCACGCACGCGCCTATAACGTCACCTTCGACGGTCACCGGCGTTATCACCTGCGCCGTGTAGGATTTTTCGTCACCGAATATAAGCGGAATTGCCGTTCCGCCCTCCGAGGCATTGATAAGCACCGTACGCCTATCCCTCATTATCCGTTCAAGCTCACCGGAAACAGCCCTACCGACGTACTCCCTGCCACCGCCTGCTATCGCGATAATGCTATCGGTATCGCAAACGAGTGATGCGTGACCGCTTATCTCGCTCATGCCCGATGCAAACTGTGCGGCGTAGCCGTCAATGCTCTTTATGGGTGAGTATTTTTTAAACAATAATTCGTCGCGCTCTGTAAATATTTCAAGCGGATCTCCGGATGAAAGCCTGAGCGTCTTTCGTATCTCCTTTGGTATAACCACCCTTCCAAGCTCGTCAATTCTTCTTACAATTCCTGTTGCCTTCATAATTTCTCCTTTCCATAGCAGTATACCGCAACCGTGGAAAATTATGCTAAAAAAAGGCACGGAATAATCCGTGCCAACTAATCATCTTATTTTATTTTGCCTGTTTTTGCGTGATATATGGGGGTTATACCCTTTTCTCAATTCTTTTAAGAACTATAGAAAGCCTTTTATAAAGAAGCAGCGTAAGCACGCTTATCGATACGGTTTTTATTGCGTTGAACGCCACTATAAGCCAGAACACGTCCTCAAAAACCTTCTTTGCGCCATCGCCCATATAGAGCGGAAAGGTTATAAATCTGTTAGTGATCAACGCCACGCCGCTGCCTATAATACACGCCGCCACGAGGGTGGGGATAACGCTCTTCAAGCCCTTTTTAAAGCGGTAAACAACGCTTGGCAGTATTATAAACGAGCAAGTGGTAAACATATTGACTATCTCACCGGAGCCGTTTGAGCTGCTGCCTATAAGCCTTAACAGCTCCTTTAAAACGCACACCACCACACCCTCAACGGGGCCGAGCAAAAATCCTATGAGCAAAACGAACACGTTAGAAAAATCCAGCTGCAGATACGGCGTTGCGGCAAATATGGGAAACTCAAGCCTGCTTACGGCATAGCTTAAAACCACAAACACAGCCATAATGGCCATGCGCCGCGCGGTAAAATGCTTTTTTATAACGCTTTCCTTTTGCGTATTTTCAGCTTCTAATTTCTCTTTCTTTTCTTCTTCCATAATAAAACCTCAATAAATTAGCCCCGTTTTTCCAACAAAAACGGGGCTTCAGATCATAATAAGGGCATAAATAGCCAACTCCTCTCCCATCCGGACTATACCGTCGGTCGCGGAATTTCACCGCGTCAGCTCACGCTCGCAGACTATACTGCCGGTGGGGAATTTCACCCCGCCCCGAAGATTCTATTCAACTGATATATATTATAACAGCATACCGCAAATTATGCAACTGTTTTTACTGCTTTTCCTCCACCTTGGCGGATACGATGTTAACGTCGAGCTTGTTATAGGGTATCTCAATTCCCTCTTCCTCAAAGCGCTTAACCATTGTTTCGTTCATATCAAAGAAAACAGTCCAGTAATCGGCGTTGTTTACCCAACAGCGGCAAACGAAATTGAGTGAGCTTGCGCCCTGCTCGGAAAGGCGAACGGTGTAGCCCTCATCGTGAAGAACAAGGGGATGCTTGTCCAGCTCGCTTATAATAAGCCCCTTAACCTTATCCATATCGCTACCGTAGGCCACGCCAAACGTCATATCAACCCTGCGCTTGGACTCGGTTGAGTAGTTAATAATTTCTCCGCCTGCAACGTTTGAGTTGGGCACGGTTATAATCTTATTATCGCCGGTGCAAATCTTCGTGCTGAAAAGACTTATGCTCTTTACCACACCCGATATACCTGCAACCTCAACGAAATCGCCCTCCTTAAACGGATGATTGCTGACGAGAATCATGCCGCTTGCAAAGTTAGAAAGGGTTGTTTGAAGTGCAAGGGATAGTGCCAAGGTGCAGGATGCAAGCACTGCAATAAGGCTGGTGGTATCTATATTGAGCACGCGCAAAATTGCTATCAGGTAAGCAAAGTATAACACTATTTTTAAAATAGTTATAATAAAGTTACCTGCAAGCCCCTTTAGCTTGGATTTGTTCATAATTCGTCTTGCCACAGCAATAACGATTTTTACAACGATAAATCCAACAACCACAACGGCAAGAAGCAGGAGCAGCGTCATCCATCCCCTATCGCCTATAAACCAAGCGACAAGAGAATCCCAGATTTTCTTCAAGAATTCCATTTTTATCTCCTTTTTTATAAATTAGTCGCCTATATCGCGCTTTATTTACAGTTTTTCAAAATAGCCGTTCTCAACGTCCACCTCGGTTATAACCTTGTAGCCGTGCTTTTTAAACAGCTCCACGGTAACACCGTCACCGGGGATTAGTTTGCCCATAAAGCTTCCGTCATAAATAATTCCGCATCCGCACGAGGGACTTTTTGCCTTAAACACGCAAAGCTCCACGCCGCTTTCCTTTGCTATCTCAAGCGCCTTGAGGGCGCCAAGCTCATACTCGGCAGTAACGTCTGCACCGGTGTTTGCGATTACCTTATCTCCAACCCTCTCCCCCGGAGCGCGCGGTGTGGGAAGCCCACCCATAACCTCAGGACACACACCTATCAGGGTGTGCTTTTTTGCAAGCTCTAATATCCTTTCGTTCCTGCAATTATCTCCCTTATAGCGGCAGTTTTCCCCCATAAGGCATTTACTTACGAGAATAACCATTTATCTTCTCCTTCGCGTGCGCACGCGCATATATAATAATGATTTAAAAATATTTTACTACACCTTTAAAAAAAAAGCAATAATATGTCGAAAAATGTTTTGACTTTATTTTCGCAATGTGATAACATAACTATGATATAATCTTTAAGCGATACAGAGAGATCGGCAAGATACCCACTACTATTACGTCCTGCACCTTGCCGTTTTATGCGCGGCGAGGTTTTTTTATCGGCAAAAAAAATTATATAAAGGAGAAACACTATGAAACTCATCTACGGCATTCATGACAAGCCTAAGTTCGGTCAGACGCTTGTCTTCGCCTTCCAGCAGATGATCGCCATCATGGCGGCAACCCTGCTTGTACCTATGCTTATGAACGGCATGTCTGGCGGCAGTCTTTACTTTGATCCCGCAGCAGCTCTCTTCGGCGCAGGTGCAGGTACCATCATCTACTTGCTCTTCACCAAGAGAAGAAGCCCTGTATTCCTTGGCTCGTCCTTCACCTTCCTCGGCGCTTACGCAGCTGTTATAGGTGCTAACTACGGCTACTGGGGCGTTATCATCGGTGTTGCGTTTGCAGGTCTCGTTTACGTTGTAATAGCACTCATCATCAAGCTTGTTGGCTCCGGCTGGATCAACAAACTCATGTCGCCCGTTATTATCGGACCCATCGTTACCCTTATCGGTCTTTCTCTTTCCAGCACGGCTACCGGTTGGATGAGCAGCAACGGTGGCGAAAGCTACAGCCTCCTTTGGATACTCGTTGGCGCGCTCACCTTCCTTGCAATCGCTTGGACCTCCGTTAAGGGCACCAAGATGATGAAGCTTATCCCCTTCATTATCGGTATCGGATTTGGCTACGTTGTAGCTCTTTGCTTCACCGGCGTAGGCTATATTATCGAAAATGCTGCAGAAAACGCAGAGTTCGAAAAAGCTTTAAAGATGATCGCTGTAGCCGAGGAATTCAAGATGGTTTCCTTCCAGCCCTTTATCGACACCTTTAAGCCCTTCACCTTCAGAAGTATTGTTGACGTTCCCGAATTCACTATCGTAAACGCATTCAAGCAGGGCTTTGATCTTATCGACGGTAAGGCAATTGCAAACATCGCACTCACCTTCGTTCCCATCGGTATCGTTGAGCTTGCACAGCACATGGCTGACCACAAGAACCTCTCCAACATCGTTGAGCAGGACCTCATCACCGATCCCGGTATGCACCGCACCCTTCTCGGTGACGGCGTTGGCTCCATCGTTGGCGCAATCTTCGGCGGCGCAGCAAACACCACCTACGGCGAATCCATCGGTTGTGTTGCTATCACCAAGAACGCTTCTATCGTTTCTATCTTCTGGGCTGCAATCGGCTGTCTCGTTCTTTCCTTCTTCAGCCCCTTCGTTGCAGTTATCAACAGCATTCCTAAGTGCGTAATGGGCGGCGCTTGTATCGCAATGTACGGCTTCATCGCAGTAAGCGGTCTTCAGATGCTCAAGCTCGTTGACCTTAACGATAACAAGAACCTTTACGTTGTTGCATCTATCCTCGTTACCGGTATCGGCGGCCTCGCACTCAACTTCGGCACCAACAAGTTCACCGGCGGCGGACTCATCTCCTTCGGCGGACTTGCAACCGCACTTATCATTGGTCTTATTACGAACGTTATCGTAAACTTCATGCCCGGCTTTAAGAGCAATGAAGAAACCGATAAGCAGGAATAACAAATTATAATAATTAAGGCACGGATCTTCCGTGCCTTTTTTCTTTAAAAAAAATAATTTAAACTTTTTTCAAAAACCTGTGTAAAAACGCTTGACAACTTTAGCGCACTAAAGTATAATAGGCTCATAAATACTTCACCACGATAAAGTGTTAAAGTGGTTTAGCAATCAAAAATCATTTAGGAGAAAAAGAATTATGAAAAAAATCATCACCCTTATCCTTTCGCTTACGCTCTCGTTAGCAGCAGTATTCACATTTGGCGCATGCCAGCCCGCCGAGAAGTTCACGGGCTTTGACATAGAGCTTTCAAGAAAGGTTGTAAGCTACTTAAATAAGACCTACAACGTAAACCTCGAAATCGAATTCACCGAGATCGACTGGAACTCCAAGGAAGCTTTACTTGAAAACGGCACGATAGACCTTGTTTGGAACGGCATGACCATCACCCCCGCAAGATCCGAAGAAATGTGCATATCCGTACCTTATCTTTACAACAACCAGGTTGCAGTTGTCAGGGCTGTTGACGCTGCAAAGTATACTGACGTTGCCAGCATGGCACAGGCTAACGTTGGCGCAGAAGCGGGCTCCGCAGGCGAAGGCGTTATAAGAGCGCAGAATATCGGCGGTGAATACGTTGTTGCACCCAGCCAGCTTGACGCTTTGATCGCACTTGACAACGGAACCACAGACGTTGCTGTTATCGACTCTGTTATGGCAGGCTACTACACCTCCACCGGCGCTTATAAGGACAGCTTGGTTATCGTAGAAAACCTCGTTCTCGCACAGGAAGAGTACGGTATCGCAGCTAAGAAGGGTAACGAAGCCTTCATCGGCAAGATCAACGAGGCACTCATCGCTTTGGTTGATACCGATTACAAGACAGTTGCTAAGGATTTCGGCTTGACCGGTTCCTGCTCGTTGACCGCAGAAACCACTAATCCTTACGCAAACGCAACCGACGAAAGCTGGAACAAGGTTGTTTCCTCCGGCAAGATCGTTATCGGCTACACCGTATTTGCTCCCATCGCTTATACCGCATAATATCAGGTACACAGGAAGATGTTTGAAAAAATAATATTTGAACTTTTACAGGGTTTTGGCAACACGCTCGCGTTGTTTGCCATAACCCTTGTCCTGTCTTTGCCGCTTGGGCTATTGATGTCGTTTGGAACGATGTCTAAATTTAAGCCCCTATCCTATCTGTGCAAGGGCATTATTTGGGTTATAAGGGGCACTCCCCTGATGCTTCAGGTGCTTTTGGTAAGCTTTTTGCCAAAGTATTTATTCAAGGTTTACAACAAAGACGTAGCCATATTCCTTGGTGTTTCCACCAACACGTTGCTGTTCATTTTCGTTGCGGTAGCCTTCGTTATAAACTACGCTTGCTATTTTTCTGAAATTTTCCGCTCCGGTATTCAGGCAATATCAAAGGGGCAGTACGAGGCAGGCAAGGTTTTGGGGCTTACTAAAACACAGGTCTTTTTCAAGGTGGTGCTCATGCAGGTAGTAAAGATCATAATCCCTCCCATGAGCAACGAAATAATCACGCTTGTAAAGGACACGGCACTCGCACAGATATTGGGCGTTGTTGACCTTTTAAACGCAGCACAGCACGCAGTTAATAACTACGTTATACTCACCCCCTTGCTGTACGCGGCAATATTCTATCTCATCTTCAACGGAATACTTACCCTCCTGTTTGGGCGTATTGAGAAAAAATTATCTTATTACAAGGTTTAATTATGGCATTTTTAGAGGTAAAAAATATATATAAAAGCTTTGGCAAAACCGAGGTTTTAAAGGGCGTATCATTTAACCTTGAAAAGGGCGAGGTTCTATCGGTGATAGGCTCATCCGGCAATGGAAAAACCACCCTTTTAAGGTGCCTTAACTTTCTTGAAACCCCGGATAGCGGAGAGATTACCGTTGAAAACAGAGTTATCTTCCCCGCGCAAAGCCAAAAAAACAGCAAGACAGCCAACCCCTTGACGTTTGGCATGGTATTCCAGAACTTTAACCTCTTCCCGCAATACAGCGTTATTGATAATATCACGCTCGCAATGAACGTTGTGGGCGAAAACAAGCTTAAGGCAAGCGGCGTTAAATACCTTGAACGCAAAAAGGCAATGCGCAAAATAAAGGAAGAAAACAGGCAGGCAGCGCTCGGCATAATTGAAAGGGTTGGCCTTTCGGAAAAGATAAACAACTACCCGTGTGAGCTTTCCGGCGGACAGCAGCAAAGGGTGGCAATAGCAAGAGCTCTCGCCCTGAACCCGGATATTCTTTGCTTTGACGAACCCACCTCCGCGCTTGATCCCGAGCTTACGGGCGAGGTGCTTAAGGTTATTAAGGGACTAAGGGATGACAATCGAACTATGATTATAGTAACGCACGAAATGGCTTTTGCCAAGGGCGTTTCAGATAAGGTCGTTTTTATGGCGGACGGTGTTATTGAGGAGATAGGCACACCCTCTCAAATCTTTGAACAGCCAAAATCCGAAAAGCTTAAGAGCTTCCTTTCCGCATTAAAGAAAGAGGAAGAGGTGTAATATGTCTGAAAAAAAGAGTAAACAGGTTGAAAGGCTTTACGAGGTGATAACCTCTATAACCGAAAAAAGGACTGCGAGGCCTTCCTTGAGGATCTTTGCACATACAAGGAGATCGAGTCAATGGCACAGCGCCTTGATGCGGCACGGCTGCTTTTGGGAGGAGAAACCTACGAGTCGATCATAGAGAAAACAGGTATATCCTCTGCAACGCTATCTCGCGTAAGCAAGTGTGTGAAGTTTGGCAAAGGCTACAAAAAATATTTAAAATAAAAAAATAAACATCCACCCGCATAGCGGGTGGTTTTTACTTTTCGGGCATAGCCCTTTATCACTGGCTTGCACAAATGTGCTTTTTATTTGACCTGCCAGTCATGCATGTATTACTTGCTACCCGTCAACGGGTCTCGTGGGT
>JAFVXM010000085.1 GCA_017501205.1 Clostridia bacterium | reverse complement strand
TGGATATTACCGATAGCAGAATTTGCATAAAGCCTGAATACCTTTACGTTCAGAACAGCATAATTATTATGTTTATGCGATGACGGAAATTTCAGTTTAATTTAAGAAATCGGTGTTATTATTAGAAAAAAAGCAAGGAGATAATATGAAAAAATCTTACTTTAAAATAATAATCTCCCTCGTTGTGGCGGTCGCCTTGGCAGGTGCCTTTGCGGCTTGCTCCATATTTGAGGATGCGGGGGGAAGAACTGTTGTAAACGCCTACGATATAGCGGTGAAGAACGGCTTTGAGGGAACGGAGGAGGAGTGGCTTGAAAGCCTTAAGGGCAAGGATGGCGATAACGCTCAAACCGTTTATTCCTCGCTCTATGAGGATGCGCAGAAGCACGGCTTTGAGGGAACGTTTGACAAGTTCATGGAGAAATACTTTAACGAGTTTATCGTCAACATGGGCGAAAGCTCTGTGGATAAGGCTGCAGATAAGGCGCTGCTCTCTTCGGTAAGCGTTTACAGCTCGTTCACTCAAACGGTAGTCACCTACGACCGCAGGGGCAATAAGATATATAATGACGAGAAGTACGAGGGCGCAGGCTCGGGCGTTATAGTGGATCTTGACGTTGAGCGTGGCGACGCTTACGTTATAACGAACTTCCACGTTATTTACGATACCAACGATAACGACGGCTATGCAGATAAGGTTACCGTTTACGTTTACGGAAGAGAGCTTGCTAATCTCGGCGTGGAGGCTACCATCGTCGGCGCAACCGCAACGTATGACGTGGCAGTTTTAAAGATCACGAATTCAGAGATTTTCAGAACGAGCAACCTCGTTGCGGCAGAGTTTGGCGATAGCAATCTCGTAACCCCCGGCAAGGAGATTTTTGCTGTGGGTAATCCCGAGGCGGCAGGTATATCGGTAACGTCCGGCATCGTGAGCGTTGACTCTGAATATATCACCATGAGCTCACCAAAGGATGAAAAGACGGAAATCGAGTACCGCGTTATCCGCATAGACGCTGCGGTAAACGGCGGCAACAGCGGCGGCGGTCTGTTTGATCTCAACGGCAAGGTAGTGGGCATAGTAAACGCAAAGGTCGTTTCGAGTGATATTGATAACATCGCGTACGCTATCCCTTCATCCATTGTCAAGAACGTTTATCAGAACATTTTAAGGAACTGCAACGGCACCGAAAAGCATGTTAAGAGATGCCTTGTGGGTGTTACAATCGAGATAAAGGACAGCTACGCCAAGTACGACGAGGCGTTGCAGGATACGAGGATAATCAACAAGGTGGCAGTTCGCAGCGTTGAGGCAAACGGCGCGGCAAGCGGCAAGCTTAAGGAGGGCGATATTCTCGTAAGCTTTACCTATGAGGGCAGGGAATACGCCGTTGAAAGGCTGCACAATCTAACCGATTTTAGCCTAGTGTTCGAGCCCGGCAAAACCGTAACCTTCAAGGTTGTGAGAGGTGGCAGGGAGCAAACCGTCAACGTGGTTTTAGGCTCCGCCGTAACGATAGACTAATAATAAAGGCTCTGCTTCAAAAAACGAAACAGAGCCTTTTTCTCACGTTATTAAGCTTTTTTTTGTTGAGTGCCGAGGCTTTACGGCACTCTTTTTTAAGGTTAGTAAATGGAAATATTCATTTCCGCCATTTTATTCAGCACGGTGGCGTAAGCGGCATTTGCATCGGACTCGCCCTCCACCGCACTCTCAAACGGGCAAACTCCGTCGCCCTTTCGGTTGGAGATGTTTTGGACGAGGCAACCGTAATCGGTGGATATTTCGTGCTGTGTAAGAACGGCGAGGGCGGGCCTGCTTATCACGTTTGCATAAACGCTATTTACGCCCATAAGCACGTAGAGAAACGCCGTTGCCTTTCCTATAACCTTATCGGCGGCGCAAAAGCCGCGTAGATCGCAGCCGCTGTCGATCAGCCTTACAAGTGGCTTAACGCCGCGGTCGGTAGAGGTGTAGATATCGCTTGCTCTACATAAAACGCAGGTGAAGCCGCCCTCGTCGAGCATGCGCTTCGCCCTTTGCAGATCGGCGGTCATTTGAGCAGGGCGGTAAAATCCGCCATCATTTCGCTTATCTTTATATTCTGCGGGCAAACGGCCTCGCACGCACGGCAGCCGAGGCAGGCAGATGGGCGCTTATCCTCTGCCTGGGAGTTTACAGCCATGGGCGCAAGAAAGCCACCGCCCGTATACGTGTGCTCGTTATACAGCTCTATAAGCCACGGGATATCCAGCCCCATAGGGCAGTGGGTGGTGCAGTAGCGGCAGGCGGTACAAGGGAGTGAGGTCTTTTCCGTCATCCTCTTTGCAACGCCGTAAAGAAGCTCCTTTTCCGTTTCGGATAGGGGAAGCTCGCTGTCAAACGTGGCTACGTTTTGCTTCAGTTGATCCACGTTGGACATGCCCGATAGCGTTACGGTAACGCCCGGCACGGATTGCACGTAGCGGAACGCCCACTCCACGGCGGTTGCGTTCGGGCGATGCTCCTTTAATGCGCCCTCAAATTGGGCGTCTATGCTCGCAAGCTTGCCGCCACGAACGGGCTCCATTACCCAGATAGGTATGTTCATGGAGTTCAGAAGCTCTACCTTTGCCTTGGCGTTCTGAAGCTTCCAGTCCAGCCAGTTGAGCTGTATCTGGCAAAACTCCATATATTCGCCGTAGGCATCGAGGAAGCGCTTTGTCGTTTCTATGGTGCCGTGCACGGAAAAGCCAAGGTGACGGATGCGCCCGTTTTCCTTTTGCTTTTTAAGAAAATCCATAAGCCCGTATTTGGGATCGAGATACTGCTCTATGTTCAGTTCGCAAACGTTGTGAACAAGGTAAAAATCAAAATATTCCACGCGGCACTTTTCAAGCTGCTTTTCAAATATCTCCTCGTGCTTGCCCATGTTGGATAGGTCGTAGCCGGGGAATTTGGATGCTATGTAAAAGCTTTCTCTCGGATACTCGCTCAAAAGCTCGCCGATAACGCTTTCGGACCTGCCGTCGTGGTAGCCCCAGGCGGTGTCAAAATAGTTCACGCCGCCCTCAATCGCACAGGCTATCATCTCGCGCGTAGCCTCAACGTCTATCTTGCTGAAATCATCCTTGTCCGCAGGCAGGCGCATACAGCCCATACCGAGAGCGGAAAGCTTTTCCCCTTTAAATTCCTTGTAGATCATATTTTCTCCTTTAAATCTTAAGCATCATATATTCGTTAGTTCTCTTGCCCGTAACAAAGCCGTAAACGTCGTTTGCAAGCACGTCCTTTTCAAAGCACTCAAGCGCGGTGCCGGTAAGCGATGCAACGTCGTTTTTGCGCGTTATAAGGGGTATTCTGCAGTTTTTTCTCATTTCAGAAAGCAGCTCCTCGCAGCCCTCGCGCACGGCTAAAACGTTGAGGTAAAGGTCGGAGCGCAGGCATTTTCGTATAAAGCTCTCGCTTATTCCGAGAAGACTGTGTGTGGTGATTCTGCTGATTCTCGCCGCGGTGTAGCGCTTGGTCTGCGTCTTTTCCTTAAGCACGGAAAGGGAGGGGGAGTCCTTCAAAAGCGCCTTAATTCTGTTTTCTAAGCCCTCGGTGCAATCGATTATTCCCTTAAGCCTCTTTCTGTCACTCATAATAAGGCTGTAAAAGGTCAGATCGTCTGCGGATGGCAGCCTGTCGGGCAGGTCGTCGTAAACGTATTTTGGCAGGTTGGATTTTATTTTGCTCTTTTTGCCCTCGCTTATAGCCTTTCTGATAGCCGAAGCGGAGGACAGCTTTTCGTAAAGCGTGTGGTCGGAGTAGCCCGCGCCCAACCGCCTTACGGGTGCGATCTCAATGTCTGCGCCGGAGTCTATGATAGCTGCCGTGTACTCAACGCCAAGTATGTTGTTGGGGCTTTTCAATAGGTCAAGGTCCACGCAAAGCTCCATCTGTTCAAGGGCGTTCACCTTGGCACGCGCAAACGAAACACCCTCGTTTAACTGCGTTTTAAGCAGCTTTTTGAATTCCTTGCTCTCGTTTGATAGGATTTTTGCCGCGAGCAAAAAGTCCTCTTTTGAGCCACTCTCGCAGCCGAAGCACAGAGTTTTTTCGCCGGGCAGATTTTTTAAAAGACCAACGGCGCCCTTTGCAAAAATTTCCGCGGGGGACGTGGCGAAAACGGTGGGCAGCTCAAAAACGCAATCCGCACCCGAAAGCACGGCGTGCTTTGCCCTCGTAAACTTATCCATAACGGCAATCTCGCCGCGCTGGGTGAAGTTTCCGCTCATTATAACCGCCACAAAATCACAGCCCGTTTCTCTCCGCATAGCGTCAAGATGAACGAGATGCCCGTCGTGAAGGGGGTTGTATTCGCAAACAGCCAAACAAATTTTCAATTTCATCCCTCAAAATACTTTTATTTTTTTTATAAAAGTATTATAATAATAAA
Organism: Clostridia bacterium; assembly: GCA_017501205.1. Lineage (GTDB taxonomy): Bacteria > Bacillota > Clostridia > Christensenellales > Borkfalkiaceae > RGIG3732. The sequence continues at coordinate 4,623 of JAFVXM010000085.1, read as the reverse complement.
TGGTGGCCAAACGGCCTATATATATTTTACACCATTTGCCGTCATTTATAAAGTGTTTTTTAACAAAAATATTCAAATTTACGGCAAAGTGAAAAAAGAAGAAAAAAAACTAAGGCAGAATTCTGCCAAAGGAGTTCAATATGTCTAACGTAATGGAAACAATCAAGAAAAAAGCTGCCCTTCTTGGCAAGAACATCGTTCTTCCCGAAGGCGAGGACAGCAGGGTAGTTGAGGCTGCCGCTGCTGCAGTTAAGGAAGGCGTTGCAAAGATCACCCTTCTCGGCAATCCCGAAGAGATCAAGGCTAACAACCCCAACGTAGATCTCAGCGGAGTTACCGTTATTGATCCCAAAACCAGCCCCAAGCACGAGGAATACGCAACCCTTTTGTACGAGCTTCGTAAATCCAAGGGTATGACCATTGAGGAAGCAAGGCAGATCGCTTACGATAATACTTACTTCGGCGTTCTTATGCTTAAGGCAGGCGACGTTGACGGCCTCGTTTCCGGTGCATGCCACTCTACGGCAAACACCCTCCGTCCCGGTCTTCAGATCGTTAAAACTGCGCCCGGTGTACCCCTTGTTTCCAGCTATTTCCTTATGATTGCGCCCGAGTGCGGCAATCAGTACTGTGAGGACGGCTGCTACATTTACGCAGACTGCGGCCTTGAGCAGAACCCCGATCCCGATAAGCTCGCTTACATAGCAGTTGCTTCCGCAAAGAGCGCGGCAGCTATTGCAAACATAGAGCCCAGAGTTGCTTTGCTCTCTCACTCCACAAAGGGCAGCGCAAAGCATGCAGACGTTGATAAGGTTACCGCAGCCGTTGCAAAGGCAAAGGAGCTTGCTCCCGAGCTCAATATCGACGGTGAGCTTCAGGCAGATGCCGCAATCGTTCCCTCGGTTGCAAAATCCAAGGCTCCCGGCTCCGCTGTTGCAGGCCACGCAAACGTTCTTATCTTCCCCGATCTCGATGCAGGTAACATCGCGTACAAGCTCACCGAAAGGCTTGGCGGATTTGCTGCTATCGGCCCCGTATGCCAGGGCTTTGCAAAGCCCATCAACGATCTTTCCCGCGGCTGCAAGGCAGAGGATATCGTTGGCACCATCGCTATCACCGTTCTTCAGTCTGAGATCCAGTGGTAAGCGTTTTTGCGTGATATAGGCAGTTAATTTATCGAATAGGAGAAAACAAACATGAAAATTTTAGTTATAAATGCAGGCAGCTCGTCACTTAAATATCAGCTTATTGATATGGCAACCGAAAAGGCAATCGCTAAGGGCGGCTGCGAGAGAATAGGCCTTGAAGGCTCTTTCTTAAAGCACAAGGCAAACGGCAAGGAGGTCGTTATCGAAAAGGCAATGCCCAACCATCAGGTTGCAGTTCAGCTCGTTCTCGATGCTCTTGTAGACGGTGAGCACGGCGCAATTTCCTCTATGAAGGAGATCGACGCGGTAGGTCACAGAGTAGTTCACAGCGGTGAGGATTTCAACTGCTCCGTTCTCATCACTCCCGAGGTTTTAGAAACCATCGCTTCAAACACCGAGCTTGCTCCCTTGCATCAGCCCGCTAACATCACGGGTATCAACGCTTGTGCTGCAATTATGCCCGGCACTCCCATGGTTGCTGTTTTTGATACCGCTTTCCACTCCACCATGCCTGACTATGCTTATATGTACGGCGTTCCGTACGAAGCATATAAAAACTATAAGGTTCGCCGTTACGGCTTCCACGGCTCCAGCCACCTTTTCGTTTCCGATGAGGCTGCTAAATACCTCGGCAAGGAAAAGAGCGAGCTTAAGATCGTTACCTGCCACCTCGGCAACGGCTCGTCCATCTCTGCCGTTGACTGCGGCAAGTGCGTAGATACCTCCATGGGCTTCACTCCCTTGGCAGGCGTTCCCATGGGCACGAGAAGCGGTGACATTGACCCCGCTATCGTAGAGTATCTTGAGGGCAAAACCGGCATGACCACCGCAGAGGTTATCAATTACCTCAACAAGAAATCGGGTATGGCAGGTATCTCCGGCGTATCCAGCGACTTCCGCGATCTCGCCGCTGCAGCTGCAGAGGGCAACGATAGGGCAAGGCTCGCACTCGATATGTTCGCTTACGCTACCAAAAAGTACGTTGGCGCGTACTCTGCCGCTATGGGCGGTATTGACTGTCTTGTATTCACCGCAGGTATCGGTGAAAACGATGCAGGCATACGCGAAAAGGTTACCGACGGTCTTGCTTTCCTCGGCGTTGAGATCGATAAGGAAGAGAACAAGATCAGAACGGGCGAGATCCACGATATCACCGCAAAGGGCGGCAAGGTAAAGGTTCTCGTTATACCCACCAACGAGGAGCTCGTTATTGCACGCGATACTGCAAGGCTCTCCAAATAATATAAAAAGTTTCGTCCGTACTGCGCTTTGCGGTGCGGTACGGACGGTATGCTTAAAAAACACGGAAAAAAGCGCGCGTTAAGCACTAAATTTTAAAAATAGTGTGGCAAAAAGTTGACAAGCGTATTAAAATAATATATAATTTTAAGGCTAACGTTTAAAAGAGTATGATCATTGACGTAAACAAGCTTAAGCAGCAAGGCAAAACTGAAGAGAGCTTCACCTTTGAATTCGTGCCGGCAAGGCAGCTGTTAGATCTGCCGGAGGCCAGCATTGAGGGTTGTGTCAGGGTAAATGCGTACGTTCGTCTTTCGGGTAAGGATCTTTATTCGGAAGGGGAAGCGGTGTTTACCGTAAAGGGCGAATGCTCGCGCTGTCTTGAGGCGGCGGCTGTTGAGGTTACCGTTCCGTTTGAGGCGCAATTCAGCCTTCTGTCGGGCGCGGATTATCCCATAAAAGCAGGTCTTGCCGATCTCACCCCCGCGGTGGAGGAGGCGATTATAACGGGTTCGCCCATGGTCATATATTGCAAGGACGATTGCAAGGGCTTTTGCCCCAATTGCGGGGTAAACCTTAACAAAAGCAAATGTAATTGTAAAAACTAACAGAGAGGTGTACAGATATGGCAGTTCCTAAGAGTAAGGTATCCAAGCAGAGAGGTAATAAGAGGTTCGCAAGCAACTACAAGGTAGCTGTTCCCACGCTCGTTGAGTGCCCCCAGTGCCACGAAATGAAGCAGAGCCACAGGGTTTGCAAGAAGTGCGGTTACTACGACGGTGTTCAGGTTGTAAACAACGAGCCCGAAAAAGAATAATTATCGCATAAAGCCGGATTATTCCGTATGCGGCAGGCGTGATTTATTGCGCTTGCTTTTTGTTTTACAATCAAGCGCGTGTTTATTGCTTTACACGCGCATCTTTTTATGTTAAAATAAATTTATGAAAATAAAAAGATTTATTATGCTCGGGCTGTATTTTGCGTGCGTGGTTGCGTTCATCGTGTTTGCGGTGGGGCTTGCTGCCATCTTTGCGCAGATGCGAACGCACGGGTTTGAGCTAACTGAATATTGGCAGCTTGCCGTGTTTGGATTTGTGCCGTCTCTTGCGGTTTGCGCGTATGCTGCGCTTATGTTTGTGATGACGGGTATAAAGATCATCCGCAGCATTAAGCATGGCGAAGATGAAGAAAACCCCGTAAATCTCACAAAAACAGGGGGCGAGGAGCAACCACAAGCCGAAATGCACCGATAGAGTGCGAGGATAGCAAAGAGGAAATACCCGAAGCTACCGTCTGTGAAAAAATTGAAAAGCCCAAAAAACTCACCTTTAAGGAGCGCAGAAGGCAAAAGCTTTTGGAGGACGAAAAGCCCAAGAAAAAGCCCAGCGGTGCGTTTGGCGTGTTTATGGTTTGCGCTTCTCTCGTCTTTTGCTGTTGGTTTTCGGTATGGGCACACAGCCCTAACGAGTTGTGCTTTCACAAGTATACCTATTCAGAGGTAAATGTGCAGGCGGATGCCGATGAGATCAGTAATTACAGGTTTTATCAGGATGCGCTGGGCAGGCCGTATTATATTCAGGAAACGAGTGGCGGCAACAGGCACTTTAAGGTGCCGATGAAGAGTCGCACGGAGGGTGAGGACGCAAGCGGAAAATACGTTCTCTATACCTTCCACACAGAGGAAAAGTACGCAAAGGTGCTCGACTGTGCGCTTGAAAACTTCTCCTATTTAACGGTCGATATTGAGGTGTATTACTATAAAAAGGACGCGCACATCGTTGTAAATCACACCGCGATTGTGGAGCGTATGGATAAAAGAACCGAGTACAAAAAGAGCGGAAAAATTTACACTTATAAAAAGCTGATATCGTAAAAGTGCCGTAAATCGCACAAAAACGGCACTTTTACACTTAAAGGCTGTGCCCGCAAAAAAGAAGAAAAACAAAATGTTGTAAATCGGTTAAAATCATTTGATTTTTTGCCGAATATATAGTAAAATATAAAAGCGTTCAAGGCAAAATACGCTTCCGTAGTTAAATGGATGGCGCAGACGCCACGTCCCGTATTGCTAACGTAAAGCAAGGCGATAAAAACTAAATATGCTTCCGTAGTTAAATGGATGGCGCAGACGCCACGTCCCGTATTGCTAACGTAAAGCAAAGTGTTAAAAAACGAAATATGCTTCCGTAGTTAAATGGATATAATAAACCCCTCCTAAGGGTTAGTTATGAGTTCG
>JAFVXM010000084.1 GCA_017501205.1 Clostridia bacterium | reverse complement strand
TGGACGCAGACCTTCAGGACCCCCCCGAGGTAGCGCTTGAAATGATAGAAAAATGGAAGCAGGGCTACGATATCGTTCACGGCAGAAGAAAAAAGCGCCCGGGTGAGAGCGTTTTTAAAAGAGTTAGCGCGAGCCTGTATTATAAATTTTTGCACAAAATCTCCTACTCAAAGGTGCCGAGAAACGTGGGCGACTTTAAGCTGTATTCGCGCAGGGCGGTTGATCAGATTCTCTCCATGCCCGAGCATGACAGGCTTTTGAGGGCGCAGGCATCCTGGGTGGGCTTCAACCAGACCTTCGTGGATTTTGACAGGCCAGCAAGAGAGGTTGGCGAAACCAAGTACACGCTCAAAAAGATGTTCAAGCTCGCTGCCGACGGTATAATAACCAACAGCAACTACCCCCTAACGCTCGCGTTGAAATCGGGAATTGTGCTTGGCGCTTTGTCCGTAATATGCGCGATAATCTTCGTTATAGTGGCTTTATGCGGTGAGGATATATCCGCCGCAGCGTGGCTCTTCCCGTTTATCGGCGCGCTCATCGCAATAGATCTTACCGTAAAGGGGCTTTCGGATATTTACGTTGCGCGCATTTACGAGGAGGTTAAAAACCGCCCCGTTTACATTGTGAAGGAAAGGTTTAACGATCAGAGCGATGATTAAAAAATTTATTGAAAAGCACCCCACCCTTTGGGAAATTTTTAAGTTCCTGCTCGTTGGCGGTGGCGCAACCGTGGTGGATTTTGTGGTGATGAGCGTAACTCTTTACCTGTTTGCACCTAAATACTATAACGGATTTTTCAGCGTATTTTTCGGCTCCGGCTACGAGCCTCAAACGGTGGCGACCGTTGTTGGAACGGCACTCGGCTTTATTTTCGGCTTGGTTTTCAACTATATTTTAAGCCTTGTGTTTGTGTTTTCCGGCTCGGATACGAGCAAGGCTAAAACGGGCGGTGGCTTCCTCGCGTTTGCAGGGCTATCTGCCGTGGGGCTTGTGATCCATATTTTGGGCATGTACGTCGGCTACGATCTTCTCGGCATAAACGAGTGGATAGTTAAAATAGTTCTGACGCTCGTCGTTCTGGTTTTCAACTATTTAACGCGAAAGCTTTTGCTGTTTAAAAACAAAAAGCAGTAATTCGCGCAACGTGTGGCTTATATAAAAAGTGGCGTTTTTCACGTGAAAACGCCACTTTTGTTTTTTATTGAGCATCGGTTATCGTGCCCTTGTATTCATCGGGATTATCCGGAAGCTCTATCCTCTTTTCCTTGCACACCTTTATCTCGATCTCCTCGTCAATTCTGTATGTAATGCCGTCGTGCTTATAAGAAAGGGACTTAAACTCTCCGTTTTTATAGGTCACCGTGATCGCCCTCACTGCCGCCACCTCGCCGTTTGCCACGTCGGTAGCAACGAGGGTGCAGGATTCCCCTTTTATATAAACCTCATAGCTAACCTCGCCCTGCGCGTCGGGAAGGGAAGTCCACCCCTTTTGCCTTATCGCCAAAATATAATGAGTGAGGTAGTACTGCACGTCTATCGCCTGAAAGATGACCGGCTCGGCAAGCTTATATTTCTTTGACGCCATTGCAATAAAGTTAAACCGTTTAAGGTCAACGTACTTATTGTAGCTTCCGTCCTCACAAACGGCAACGCCCTTTTCCTTCATTATCTCAAAAAGACTCATCCCCGTCGTAGGGCTGGGAAGAGCAAACAGCCTGCTCTTATATTTCGTGGCAAACCTTGCGCCCTCGTAGCAAACGCAATACCCTGAATATTTGCTCTTTTGCACGCCGTAATCGGATTTGCCCTTTATTTTATACGTAACCACGTCGGCCAAGCCCTGCTTATCCGCAAAAAACGCCTCAAGCTGCTCATCGGTTGCCAAATCTCCCTTATTGTTAGTGCATCCGCCGCACAGGCAGCAGAAAGCGATAAGGGTTACGGCAAGAAATAGGCTTAAAAACTTCTTCATAATCCACCATCCGTAAACTTTATAAGGGTATTTTACCAAACGGCGGAAGCGTTGTCAAGAACATAAGGAGCGCTTCACCTTTTTCTGCTTATTAAAAACGTAACGCACGCAAGCCCAAGCGAGCCCATGGCATACGCCGCGGTTATCAAAACGGGCACGAGAAAGCCCTCTCCACCGCTCATTGCAAGCCTTGCCGCATCCGTAGCGTTGAAAAACGGCAACACTCGGCACACAGTTTCAAACGCACCGCCCACGGAGGCGCAGTCAAACCATATTCCGCCAAGAAGCCCCGACGCCGTTATTACGAAGGAGCAAACGGGCGGTGCCGACGTTTGGCCAAGCAAAAATCCAAAGGCAATTCCAAGCCCCACAAAGAACAGAGCAGCAGGCAAAAGCGCGGCAAAAGAACACAAAATACCCCCTAAAACGAGGGTTTCTCCCACAACTGCACCTACCACGGCAGATGATAAAAACGTTATTGCCATCTGGCACACGGCAACCGCCGCAAGAGGTACGGCATAGCCGATTATGAACTCTTCGGCACGCATGGGCGAGCTATATAGCCTCGTGAGGAATGCTCCGCTCCTGTCCTTCGAAACGAGAATTGAGCCCTCAAGCATAACGAAGGTGAGGCTGAAAACGGCGATACCGCAGGATAAGTTCTTTATTTTAAAAATATCGACAGCGGCCTCAGGCGGGATCGCATTGTTTATTGCCGTCATCGCAATAAGCATAACGACCGGCAACCCAAGACCAAACGCATAGCTTATGGGATCGCGCAGGATCTCCTTGAAGTTTCTTCCTATAAATGCAAGAGTTCTCCTCATACTTCACCTCCGCCAAAATCACCAAAAGTGCCCTTTTTCGCACAGTACTTACCGGATGCGAGGCGGATGAACGCCTCTTCAAAATTATCCGTTCCGGCAAACGCCTTGATCTCGTCTGCCGTGCCGATCGCCAGCATTTGCCCCTTCGCCATAATTCCCACTCTGTCGGAAAGGGCCTCTGCCTCCTCAAGATAATGGGTTGTTAGCAGAATAGTCACCTGCCCCTTTATCTCTCTTATTATCTTCCACAGCTCGCGACGGGCAAGAACGTCAAGCCCAAGCGTTGGTTCATCCAAAAACAGCACCTGCGGCTTCGTGATGAGCGCCATTGCGATAGAGAGCCTGCGCGCGTACCCACCCGAAAGCTTTTTAGCAAAGCGGTTACGCACCTCGCCAAGCGATAGCATTTCTATCATCTCGTCGGCGGCTTTCCTTGCCTCTAGGGAAGAAGCACCGTAAATTTGTGCGATAAAGGCCAGATTTTCAAAAACAGTCAGGTTTTGCGCCACCGAGGATTCCTGCGGAGAAACGCTGACGGCGGCTTTTACCATATTAGCCTCGCCGATTATAGAGTGCCCCATAACGTCCGCACTGCCGGACGTGGGCGATATAAGACAGGATAGCATTTTTATTGCCGTGGTTTTACCCGCACCGTTCACACCCAAAAGAGCAAACAGCTCCCCGCCCTTCACCTGAAGGTCGAGCGAGCTTACGGCAACCACGTCACCGTACCTCTTGCAAAGCCCCTTCGCATCTATTGCGTATCTCATTTTGCCTGTCCCCCCAAAATCTCATCGGCAACGTCGCTAAATATCTCGGTTTTTACGATTGCCATGCCCTTCTCCGTATCGCCGAGCAAAAGCAGACTGTCACCGGGCTTGATGTCAAACACGTCACGCGCCTGCTTGGGGATTACTATCTGCCCCTTCTCTCCAACCTTACACACGCCGAAAACGTACTTCTCGCCTTTCTTTTTCATTTTACTCTCCTTGTTCATTTTACTCTCCTTGTTTATTTTACTCTCCTTGTATGAAAAGTATGATTTTTCATACTTTTATTATATCACTTACCTGCAAGGCAGTCAAGCATTTTGAACAAGTTTAATAATCTAAGCACAAATAAGCAACGCCTTACGCCACAAAAAAAGCCCCCTAAAACACGCGTTTTAGGGGACTTGATCATCTGCAACGTATTCTATTCGAGCTTATTGCGGCGCATCTCTTCACCGGATGCGTCGGTTACAAAATGCAGATATCTGCGGTAGATAAATCCACACGTCTGCATAAATTGGGTGAACTTGCTGAACTTGCGGAAATACTCCTCGTTCTCGATATCAATAAATTTATCGTAAGAGGCAAGCGCGCCGTCGTATATCTCATAGTCCTTTAAAAGCACCGTGAAATCATCGGGCTGAACCTTGCAATCGGGCTTATCCGAAGCGAGATCAGGGCGGGCAATGCGAAGGATGTGAGAAACAAATTCAGAACAAACGTAGGTTTTGTACCTCTCAACACCGTGCTTGACGCAGAAGGTTGCAGCCGAAACGAGGTTGTAAGCGTACTCGTCATCCGCAGCTATCTCCTGCACCCTGTTATAGGCAGCGTAAAACTGCTCCTTCGTAACGGGGACCTTGAATATCTTTATATTAACCCTCTTTGCGGATTTGAGCGTGAAGCGATTGAGCGTTTCTGAAACGAGGCCGCCTATAAACGGCATGCAATGATAGAAGCGCCCAAAGGAATACAGCTTATCCATATTTGCAGAGAAGGATATCGACGCGTGGCTGTAGGTTGATTTGGTTGCAAACCTGACCATCTTACCCACCTTGGTAAACGTCGCCGAAACCATAATGTAAATGTACTTTTCCTTTTTCATAATCTTTTCCCCTAAGCCGATTTATTTTCCAACACAGAACCTTGAGAAAATATCGGTTATAATACTCTCGGACGCCGTTTCGCCCGTTATCTCGCCAAGCTCCTGCCAAGCCGCGGTTATATCCACGGCAGCAGCGTCAAACGGCATAGCATCAATGGTTTCTATCGCAGCCCCTAAATACTCAGAAGCCGCCTTTAACGCACAGTAATGGCGTTCTTCACTTATTATATCGCCGGAAAGATCTACCCTTCCGCCAAACACCTTTTGCTTGAGCGCCTCTGTAACCGCACCGAGATTCTCACCCGTTTTTGCGGATATAAAGGCATCGCAATCGCACGCGCCCAAGGCAAACATATCACATTTGTTGCATATTTTTATATGCGGCTTTTTGGAAGCCAGCTCAATTATTTCCTCATCCTCCTCGGTAACGGGAACAGAGCCGTCTATAACCACAAGCGCAACGTCGCACTCATCAAGAGCCCTGCGCGAGCGGTTTATGCCCTCGCTCTCAATACTGTCCTCACTGGTGCGGATACCTGCGGTATCAAGCAGCTCGTAGCGCACACCGTCTATAACCAGCGTGCCCTCAACCACGTCCCTCGTGGTGCCGGCAACGGGTGAAACTATTGCTTTATCATAAGAGAGCAGCGCGTTTAAAAGCGAGCTCTTGCCTGTGTTAGGTCTACCAACGATCGCAACCTTAACGCCGTTTTTGATCCGCCTGCCCGATGAATAGGTGGAAACAAGCCCGTCCACACGGCTCTTTACCGCAATGCACGTTTGCTTAACAGCGGCCTCATCGGCCTCCTCAACACCCTCCTCAGGGAAGTCTATATTCGCGTCTATAAGCGAGAGAACAGCCGTAAGCTTCTCCTGCAAGCCCCGTATTTCGCGCGTTAACCGCTCTCTATACAGATAGTAGCCTGCCTTCACCTCACCCTCGCTCTCGCTGTTTATCATATCAATAAGCCCCTCGCAAGAGGATAGCGAAAGCTTGCCGTTCAAAAATGCACGCTTGGTAAATTCACCGCGGGTTGCCGGCCTGCAGCCGAGATCAAACGTGCGCTTAAGCACACCCCTCGTTATCGCCGTTCCGCCGTGGCAATGAAATTCCACCATCTCCTCGCCGGTGTAGCTTTTGGGGGCTTTAAAATATACGCACATGCCGAAATCGGTAAACTCTCCGCAATCGATCTCGCCCGTATACAGCTTATATGGTTCAAAATCCTTCACGGAAATTTTGCCCGTGGGCTTGAACATTTTTTCAGCAACGTCGAGCGGGGTTCTTCCGCTTATGCGGATTATTGCCACGCCGCCAACGCCTATCGCCGTGGATATTGCCGAAACGTTTTCAAGCAGCATTAACGTTCTCCTGTTGTGAAATAGTGGCCTTTATCGCAAAAACTTTGGATATTGTTTTAAATGCGATGGGTATAAAAACTGCAACCACGGCTATCTCCGCAATGGGATACGCCCACCAGATATACTCCGCTTTAAAAACAAGGCAGATGAATATCGCAACGGGCAAGAGAATAACCAGCTGGCGAAGAATTGACATCAGCATGGAGTTGAAGCCGTAGCCGATCGATTGAAACATAGTTATCGTTATTATACAGAACGCCGCGGGAATAAAGCTTATGCTTATTATCCTGAACGCGGTTACCGCCTGCATCTTCATTTCGGGCGTGCCAAACGCGTGTGGGAATACGCTCAAAATCGTGCCCGACAGCGTCTGGAAAAGTATCAGCCCCACCGTCATTATGCTTACCGCCGTTATAAGCGCAACCTTAAACGCCTTCATAAAACGGTCCTTTTTATTCGCACCGTAGTTATACGCAAGCACGGGAAGCAGGCCTTGGTTGAGCCCGAAGCACGGCATAAACACGAAGGATTGAACCTTGAAGTATACGCCGAGAATAGTGGTACCGATTGCGTAATCGAACAGCTTGAACAGAAAATTCATTATCATAACGGTAAACGAGCTTACCGCGTTGAGAATTATCGTGGGGAAGCCTATTTTATATATACTGGCAAGGGTTTTGCCCTTTATTCTCACGTATTTGGGTGATATCGTAGCCTCGGATTTCATGGCAAAAAGCATTATGACGGTGAACACCATTGAGTTTGCCTGACCTACAACCGTAGCTACGGCTGCACCCTTAACGCCCATGCCCATATTGAAAATAAAGATGGGATCGAGAATAATATTCGTTATCGCTCCGATAAGCTGCGCTATCATGGGCACTATCATCCTTCCCATCGCCTGATTTACCTTGTTAAGATAAATTTCCACGTACATAAATATGGAAAAGACGGCGCAAACCGATAGATATTCAACGGTCATGTTAACCGTTTGCTCACTCTTTGTAAACAGCCCGGCAAGCGGCCTTACCACCGTAAGCCCAAGCACAACGAACACCAAGCAGTGCGCTATCGAAATAACAAGCCCGGTAGAAGCCACCTTGCTCGCAGAGTATTTATCACCCTGCCCCAAATATCTTGCAATCAGCGAGTTGCCGCCAACGCCTATACCCAACGCAAACGCCATAACGAGCATTTGAAAGGGAAAGGCTATCGAAACTGCGTCCGTAGGCGCTGCGCCAAAGCCGGGAATCTGTGCAACGTAAACGCTATCAACGATATTATACAGAGCCTGAACAAGCATGGATATCATGGCGGGAACGCTCATGGTAAACAGCAGCTTTCCTATGGGCATAGTGCCCATTTTTTCAGATTTATCCTTTGTTTTTTGTGGGGTTTTAAGCTTTTCCTCCGTCATCTAAACCGTATCCTTTAAGTAATCTATCCTTCTCCCCTTACCGTTTTGCGCTGCCGCGCGGCAGATAGCCTTTATTTATCGTCATATTCGCTGAACGGACTGTCGTGCTTTTCTTCCTTTTTAGCCCTTGTGTTATCATACTGATAGGGATCGTAATACCTGCCGTCGTCGTACTGGTAGGGGTTTCCGCCACCGTACATCGAGTGCATCTTCATCCTCATAAACTCACGGTATTCCTCGCACGAATTGTTTCTTATGCAGAAAACGAATATCGGGCCAAGCAGATTTGCACCGAGGAAAACCTTGCCGAAAACCGAAAGCAAAATAAACAAAAAGCTGCTTTTGGGTGAGTAGTTCCTGAACAAAAACATCAGAAGAATAAAATACGCAAGGGCGGATATAAACGACACGCCCATTATAACGTACTCAAGCATAATCCCGTAAGCGTTGGGATTCAAAACTCCAACCACGCCCTGTATAGCGTTGCCGTAAAGCTCGGCAAAAAGCTCACTCGTAACGGGCGAATTAAAATACCTTATCAGGATGGGCAGATAGAAAACGTCCTGCACCACCTTGAGGGCAAACAGCACTATTTCAACGAGCATAGCGTACAGCCCAAGGCGCTTGATCTTTTTTCCAAAAAAGTTGATCTCGCCCACCAGCTTGCCGATAAGAAAAGTGGACGCAAACGGAACGAACGCGAGTGGCGCTATCTTCATCTTCCGCTTTTTTGCCATAGCAAAAAGCCCGATGCCCAAAAACACGTATCCTGCAATCCATAAGCTTGCCTCTGTTAAAACGTGGGAGAGAAAAAGATTGCCAACCGTCACGCTATCCATCCCGCCGGGAACGGGCAAAAGTGCGCTGATCAGGGACGTAATTATCTCCGTAGTGTAGGAATATTGCATTGTTCTGAGCGTTTCCGCAAAGAATGAATAAATCAAAACAACCTCCGTTGCCGCGGATAAAACCGCGAGTTTTTATGTGATTCAGGCGGTTTTTAGTATGCCCTTGCAAAGAATACCGCCGTTTTTGCCTCCTTACCGCAGATGGCGCACTTCTTGCCCTCAACGCTGTCATCCGCCATAACGCGGGTGGTTGCAGAAGCCGCTTCCTTAACCTTATCCTCGCATTCGCGGCAGCCGCACCAGGGCGCCTTTACAAAGTTGCCGTCCACACCCTTAACGATCTCCTCGAGGCTTTCAGCCCAAACGACCTTGCTATCGCGAAGAGCGCGGGATTTTTCAAGCATGTTCTTCTGTATATCGTCGAGAAGGGCCTTAACTGCCTGGGCATCACCCAAGTTGTAAGCCGCCTTTTCGTGAGTATCTCTTCTTGCAACGAACATCTGTCCGTTTTCTATATCGCGGGGGCCAACCTCAATACGAACGGGAACACCCTTCATCTCCCACTCGTTGAACTTCCAGCCTGCGCTCTCCTCGCGCGCGTCAAGCTCTGCGCGGATACCTGCCGCATTGAGAGTGGAAACGAGCTCCTCAGCCTTCTCCATAACGCCGCCCTTGTGTGCCGCAATGGGGATAACGATAACCTGAATAGGAGCAACCACGGGAGGAAGAACCAAGCCCCTCTGATCGCCGTGCGCCATGATGAGCGCGCCGATAAGCCTTGTGGATACACCCCAAGAGGTGGAGTACGCGTATTTGAGAACGCCGTCCTTATCGAGGAACTTCATATTGAACGCCTTTGCGAAGTTCTGACCGAGATAATGCGTGGTGCCCGACTGCAAGCTCTTGCCGTCAAGCATCATTGCTTCCATACCGAAGGTTGCAACCGCGCCTGCAAATTTTTCCTTTTCGCTCTTTCTGCCAACAAACACGGGAATAGCCAACGCGTTTTCGGCAAAATCCTTGTAAACCTCAAGCATTTTCAAGGTTTCCTCCATCGCTTCCTCCTCGTTGGAGTGAACGGTGTGGCCCTCCTGCCAGAGGAATTCGCTGGTGCGGAGGAAGGGACGGGTGGTCTTCTCCCATCTCACTACGTTACACCACTGGTTCATAAGAATAGGCAGATCGCGGTAGCTCTGCATCCACTTTGAAAACATTTCGCAAATGATAGTTTCGCTGGTGGGGCGAACAACGAGATTTTCAGTGAGCTTTTCTCCGCCCGCGTGCGTCACAACGGCTACCTCGGGAGCAAAGCCCTCAACGTGCTCAGCCTCTCTCTTTAAGTAGCTTTCGGGAATAAACATCGGGAAGTAAGCGTTCTTAACGCCAAGTGCCTTGAAGCGGCGGTTCAACTCTGCCTGAATATTCTCCCAGATAGCGTATCCGTAAGGGCGGATAACCATCGTGCCCTTAACGGGGCCGTAGTCAACGAGCTCTGTTTTAAGAACAACGTCGGTATACCACTGGGGGAAGTCAACCGTCATATCGGTAATCTCTTTTACAAACTGCTTTTCTTTTGCCATATTAAACCTCTTGATGAGAAATTGAATTTCAAAAAAAAGATATACTTTTAAGTATATCTTAATGGTACTGTTAATTATAACACATAACTTCCTTTTTTACAAGCATTTTAAACGCGCATGGAGCATTTGATTTTTTCCACCGCGATCCAGGCAGGATAAAACAGCACGGCAACCGACGTAGCCGCACACGCAACCTGCGTTGCCATAACGGGGAGCGATCTGTAAAAATAAATGGCGGTGCTGTTTCTTCCAAAGCCCATAACGAACGGGGTTATAACGTCATCAAGCAACGTAAACGTGCAGGTTATAAGCGCAACCAGCACGGTAAGCACGGCAATTAAAAGCGCAATAGTGCCCTTTTTCGCAGGTTTTCGGGGGCTTTCTGTGCTCTCGTCAGCCACGTCGCCCTTATAGCGCGCCCTCTTTAGCAGCCTGCCGTAAAAGCCCGTTGCAAGCGCAAACGCCGGATAGTAAACGATGTAAAGTATCATAACGTTTGGATTAAAGCCAAACACAAACGCCCTGAGCAAAGCGAAGGCAATGGCAGCAATAACCCCATAAACAGGGCCAAACGCCACGCAAAAAACGCAGAGCAAAAGCGAAACGAGCTCAATGCCCGGCACAAACGAAAACACGAACTGAACGCCTATAAGAAGGGCTACCTCAACCGCCGTTGAGGCAAGCCCTTTCGTTGTAAAACTGAAATTAGTGTCCTTTTTCAAAGGTTTTCTCCCTTTTATTCAAAAGTGCTTACACCGAGAACAATAGTTTCGCCATCGCCAACCGCCTGCGTGCTAATGCCGCTTGCGCACGAATAATATACGGTTTCGCCAACGTTAAAGGTAAATTCCTCAAGCACGTTGATAAGCCCTAAGCTATCCTTTCGAACGGTATCGGTGTAAATACCCCAAAATTCATTTCCACTACCAGCGTATCCGCACACAGACGTCAAAAAGCTGCCGTACTCTGTTTGCGAAGCCTCGTAGGTAAAGCTGTTATCCCCTTCCTTAAGAGCTTTTAAAACGTCCTCAACGGTAGCAAACTCGCCGGATACAGAGTAGTCAAAAACCGCTGTCGGCAGCGCCACCTTAACGCTTACGCTCATTTGGCTTTTCTCCACGTTGTCACACCCGCCAAAGCACAAAAAAGCCC
>JAFVXM010000008.1 GCA_017501205.1 Clostridia bacterium | reverse complement strand
TGAAGAAGACGATTAGGATAGCAACGAGCGTATTGCTTGTAGCTCTCTTTGCCGCATGCGCTGCTCTACTATGCTCGTGTAGTGGTACAGATGAGTTTTTCTCCGCAGAGGTTCTTGAGGAGCTAAATCTTTCCGATATGCCCAGTCCGGAGGGTACGGGCAGAAGCGAGCTTGCCGAACAAAACGTGTATAGGTGCAGGGTTAAGCAAGCGGAGTTTACCGAATATGCCCGATCTGTTTACGGTTATTTGGCAGCCAAGCAGCCGCTCATTTTTGGAACGGATGGCGGAGATCTAAACGTTGGCGAAAACGTGCTTGTCAGATCTGTTAGCGACTGCTCTGTTTTTGAGGATTTCAGAACGGGTAGGTACGAGTATAAATTTATCTTTGCAAGCTTTACCGTCAGCGGACTGCTTGTGGGAGGAACGACGGTTGAAATAAAATATGATCCTAACGCAAAGCCGTACACTATGACGGTCACGATTGATAAGGTCAAAAATTACTATCGTGAAATTGAGTATTCCGTTCAGATGGTTACCGTTCCTTACAGTCGAACCAACGAGGTTTTTATGTGGAAGGTTGCTGATAACGCAGAGCTGAAGGGCGATGGCGTTTTTAAAAGCCTTCCACTCGTTAAGGCTTCAAGCGAGAAGGAGCTTTCAGTGTTTACAGCCGCCTTGTATAAGGAGAACAGTGATTGTGCTGATTTTATCGAGGGGCTTGGCTGTTACAACGAAGAATACTTTGAGGAAAACGACGTGGTTATCGTTTGTATGTCAAACACCTCGGGATATGAGTATTATAACCTGGGGTATTCATACGACGGTGTGCTGAACTTTCATTTTTCTTATCTGGATGACGTAACCGGTGGCGATATCAGCTCCTATGCGGTTATCGAAATAAAAAAAGATGTGGGGCTAAATATATCCATGCTCGACGCAAGCTTTGTTAAATAACTAAAAAGTGCCGTTTTTCTAACAAAAACGACACTTTTCTTTTGTGGTTTACAGGTCGTCCACATCCTGAACCGGCTCTTCAATTTCTCCCGAAAGGTAAGTGCCGGTATAGCTTCCAAGCACGTCAAAATACGATTCCATTATCTTTTCCTCGTTTGACGGCTTTTTTTCTTTTTTGTTTTTTTTCTTCATTTGTTCTCCTCAATTACTTGCAGTTTTTTGTAGTACGCGAGCTGCTTTGAGTTTTGTTTTCAGTCTTGTTAGTGGTTTCAGACTTGCCGCTCTTATTAGCGGTCTTGGTAGAATTTTTCGTTTTCATACTTTTCCTTGCCGCCCTTGCCGTTATTTGGTTGGGCGGTTTTACCTCCTTCTGCGTTTATTTTGCGTAGTGCAGAGCGGCGGTATACCAAAATATTTTGCCAACTATTAGAAAAAATTTTAAAATCAGGTAAATACGTTTGCAAAATGGAAATAAACAATGTAAAATATAATTGTATTTGTGCAAATTGCACAAAAAGGTGATATATGGATAATGAGCTTAAGTACATAGTAAAATCAATAGTAGAAAAAACAGGCATAGAGTTTGCCGTACGCGCAATCGGAAAGGAGGATTTGCAAAAGTTTGCCTCGGGCAAGGTTTACGTCAATGCAGACGTAAACAAAACCGTGTTCCGTTTTTCCTTCCGCGGCACCGATTATATCGCATCTATCGTGGGTGCGGATAAAACCTCGGCTAACTACGCCTATCTCATCAGCAGCTTGATAGAGAGCTCTGCCGGCGCAGACCTTGCTCTCGGCCTTAACGAATATCTTAAAAAAATCGTTATGGGGGATTGCGGTAAGCTTCAGGTTCAGAAGTTCCACGTGAAGTTCAATGTGCCCGATATCGCGTGTTATTCGCTTGTTATCGAGGTTCCCGAGGGCGCAGAGGCAGACGTTATGAACGTAATTGAAAGCTACACCTCAAACTCCTTGGATACCCCGTTTGTAGGTGACGATAACAGAATTGTGTTTATCAAATTTATAGACGTACCCAGCGATATGGAATATCAGTCGCCCGGCGAGTTTGCCGAATACCTCAGTCAATCCGTGTTTGAGGAGATAGGCGCAACCGTCAGCATCGGTGTAGGTAGCGTTACCCGCCACCTTGTAGACGTGCATAATTCCTATCAGCAGGCTATTACCGCCCTTAAGGTGAGTGAAATTTTCAACTCCAAGGGCAGCGTTCACACCTACAAGGAGTATATGCTTATAAGGATGCTTGAGGAGATACCGAGGGCGAAGCTTAAGGAGTATCTGGATATCCTTTCCGGCGAGGACAGCGAGGAGGTCTTTGACGATCCCGATATGCTGAACACTGCGGAGGAATTTTTGGAAAACAGCCTCAACGTCAGTGAAACCTCAAGAAACCTCTTTATGCACAGGAATACGTTGATCTACAGATTAGATAAAATTGAGAAGGCAACGGGGCTTAATATTAAGAATTTTTCAGATGCGATGACCTTCCGCCTAATAACCATATTACATAAAATTTTGGGCGATAATGCGTGATAAAGGCGGTTAAAGGAGGATTTGCATCGGATGGACAGACAAAAATTGCGGGGCGTTTTGGAAAAGGCGGTTGTCGTAGTGACGGTTGCCGCCGTGTGCGCGGGTGTGTTTACGCTGGGGTATTTTACCAAGGTTTGGACGACGCCACCCATCATGCGTGAGCTTGAGTACGTGCTGGAGATGATAGAGGAAAACTATATAGGTGAGTTTGACCGCGAAGCCTTTATTGCCGCCGCTGTAAGGGGTACGCTCGATAGATATTCTGCCTATTACACTCCTTCCGAGTACGATGAAATCGAGCTTTCGAGGGACGGCATATCAACCGGCAGGCTTGGCTTGAGCTTTAGCGGTGACAGCCCGAAGGTAGTATCTGTTTCGGGAAACTCCCCGGCGGAGCGTGCGGGCATCGAGGTTGGCGATATTATCACAGGGATAAAGGTTGACGGGGGAGAATATACTTCCGTTGAGAAATATTCGCAGTTCAACGCTGTGTGTGCAGGGATCGGCAAGGAGGTGCCGTTTACCATAAGAATAAACGGGGCTGACGGTGAGCGCGAGTACGTGATACAGAAGGAGGATTTTATTGAGTCCTACGTTTGGTATCAGGATAGCCTTGGAAGCTACAACAGCACGAAAAGGGACGGCGCATGGGTGCTTTCAAAAAGAGAAAAACCCCTTAAAACGCAAATTAAAAGCGGATTTTGTTATATAAAGCTATCGTCGTTTAACGGCGCAGCCGCAGAGCAGATCAGGGCGGCGCTGGGCATGATGAAGCAGAACGGTATAAAAAATGCCGTCCTCGATCTCAGGGGGAACGGCGGTGGCTATATGGATATTCTTACGGATATTGCAGGATGCTTTATCCCGGGCAAGAACAAGCAGCTGGTCACAGAAGTTATTTATAAAAGCGGAAAGACCTACGGCTTTTATACGGAAAAGAACAGCTACTCCGATTATTCGTTTGAGTCGATAACCGTTCTTTGCAACGGCGGAACAGCCTCCGCATCCGAGGCGTTGATAGGAGCGATGCTTGATTACGATAAATCGCACGGAAAAAATATCGTGCGCGTTATCGTTTCTAAAAACGGTGCTTCAGAGTCAACCTACGGCAAGGGCATAATGCAAACAACCTTTACCTATAGCTCGGGCAGTGCGATAAAGCTGACCACCGCCAAGATATTCTGGCCGGTTTCGGGCACGTGCATCCACGGGGCAGGTATCAGCGAAAAGACGGATGAAAGGGTGACGGCTGTCAGCGTTTCAGCTACTGAGGATGCTGAACTGAATTTCGCGTTAAGCTGAGATTTAGGTGGTTAATTGTTGGAAAAATAGTGTGATAGGGCATAGTTTACGCTATCGCTCGCTATATCACAGATAGGTTTTAAATAGTTTGGCGTTGTGCTGCCGGTTGGCTGTGCAACGCTTTTATTTTCGTCGTTTTTAGCGCTTTCAATTATTGAACCGTTGCTTTTTGATCCTATCGCACCAAGTAAAACGGGCAACAGCTTTTCAATAGAGGGTGGGCCATCGCTTGCCGTGCCGATAAGACCTTGAACGAGAGGTGCAACGGCACTGTCACCGAGGCCAAGTGATTTGATTAAGGGGGCGAGGCTTTCTGCAGAGATGCCCGATCCCTTGCCCGAAGCAAGCATGAGTAGCAGCGGTAAAAAATTATTCATAATTTCTCCTTATATAACATTATATTAAACCGTTGCATAGATATGTTAGTAACGGAGGTGTAAGTATGAACGATTTTAATAGCTTTATAAATTCAAATGATGGACGTGGCGATGAAAATCAATCTGCAAGTGGGATGGATATATCGTCGGTGCTTTCCTCTCTTGCCGGGAAATACGAGGGCGCGAGTGAGGATGAGATCATTGCTGCAATCATTTCCGAGGCAGAGAAGGGAAGGCGAAACGGAACTCTTACAGATGCGGATATAGATGCGTTCGCTCAAAGCGTTGCGCCGTTTTTGAACGAGAAACAGAAGAAGCATCTTTTAAGGATTGTTAAATACTTAAAGAAAAAGTGATAATGTGTGATAAAGGCCATTAATTTGATAAAATCTGTTCAATGGCACGGACAAAACAGGTTATTTCTCTAAAGGTGTTTTGCGTTGAGAGGGATGCCCTTACAAGGCCCTTGTTCTCTGTGCCAAGGTATTTGTGCATGAGCGGCGCGCAATGGAGTCCGCCACGCACGGCAATATCAAATTCGTCAGAAAGCCTGTGGGCGCACTCGTCGGAGCTGATGCCGTTTAGAGAAAAAGCCACTATGCCAAATGGGTTTGGCACCGAGTAGACCGTAACGCCCGAAACTTTTGAAAGATACCCAAGCAGGGCGTCGGTCATCTTTACAAGCTGGGTTGGTATGAAGTCAAGATTGCTTGCCGTGTGCATCAACCCTTCGTAAAGCCCGATTATTGCCGGAAGGTTGAGCGTTCCGCTTTCAAGCCTATCGGGGTAGTAATCGGGTTGTGATAGGCTCAGGCTATCGCTGCCCGTTCCGCCGAACGTCAGCGGCAGGATCTCAGTGCTATCGCTAAACAGCAGTGCGCCAAGCCCCATAATGCCGCCGAGCGCCTTGTGGCAGGCAAGGCAAAGTACGTCGATACCAAAATCCTGCATGTCGATAGGCAGATGGCCGCCGCTCTGCGCGCCGTCAACAAGGTAGATCACGTCAGGTCTTTCTGCCTTCAAAGCTCTGCCTATTTCCCTCACGTCCGTCATTGAACCGTTTACGTTTGATGCGTGATTTGTTATAACGAGGCGCGTGTTTTTCTTTAAAAGAGGTTTTACTCTCTCAAATGTAATTAGCGGTTTTTGTGAGAAATAGGCAGCTTTTTCAGGAAAAATATAATCCACCTCAACGCCCTTTTGTGTTTTTAAATGCTCAAGGGGGCGAAGTACGGAGTTGTGTTCCATGCACGTTGTAATCACGTGGTCGCCCTTTTTTAAGATGCCGAGTATGGCGGTGCAAAGCGCTTCGGTACAGTTTTTTGTGAATACAACGCGATCTACCGACGGTGCGGAAAACGTTTTTTGTACGAGCGCCCTCGTTTTGTAAACGAATTCTCCGCCTGTTGAGGCAAGTCTGTGGCTGCTTCTCGTTGGGTTTGCACAGAGGTGCTTTATTGCAGTCGGCACCGTTTCCTGAACGCTGAACGCCTTAAATCCTCCCGTTGCCGCGTTATCAAAATAAATCATAAACGTCCTCACATTTTTAACTTGTTTTTAATAATATATTAGTGGGGATAGACGTTTATTCTTACACGCACAAAGGAGGAAACGGTATGACGCTTATTCTGGCAATATTCCGTTCGCGCACGCAAACGATGAGGTTTGTGGATGAGATGCGCCGCCGCGGTGTGCGCTGTGACGCCGTGCCTACTCCGCTTGAGGCGAGGGTAGGGTGTGGCTTATCCGCAAGATTTTCGCCATGCGATCTCCCTATGGCAAGGGCGATAATCAATTACTATAGGCTCAACGTCTTTTTGGGATTTTATGAGCTTAAGAGGATAGCAGGCGGAACGGTTGTTAAAAAAATATAAAAAAGCACCGCACGGCAGAGCTCGCTGTGCGGTGTGGCTTTTGTGCGAAAAAGGGCACTTACAGTGTTTTTAATAGGTCTAAAACCAAGGAGATATATACTCTTGACGCCTCGAATACGGTCGCTTTGAATTCCTCTGCACCGCCCTCGCCGTCAGAAACGGCCTTTACCATAAGGCAGGGGATTCCGTTTGTGTGGCAGGTAAGCGCGATGCCCGCCGCTTCCATCTCGCATACGTCAGCTCCGAATTGTTCGCTGAGATATATTTTTTCGCTCTCTTGGGCAACAAACTTATTGCCTGAAGCGCAAACGACTCTTTCCAAATCAGGGCGGAGTGCGCTTGCCTTTTCAAGAAGTTCCTCCGAAAGGGGGATGACCTTGGAGGGCAGGAAGAAGTATCTGCCAACCTGAACGTCGTCTATGGCGGTCGTGTCTATCTCGTAATGAACAACGCCCTCAAGAAGCACGGTTTTTTTTACGCCGTGTTTTTTCTTCAGACTTCCGCAAACGCCAAAGTTTATTATTGACTCAACGCCGTATGCGGATATCAAATGCTGGGCTGCGCTTGCGGATAAAATTTCGCCAACGCCACTCTCAATAATATAAAGCTCCTTGCCTGCAAGACGGGCGAGAAGCACCTTGCGGTTTCCGATGGAAGATATTTCTTCAACGCCGTCCATCCTTTCAAGAAGGGCATTCAGCTCTCCCGTCATGGCGGCAATCATACCTATTTTATTCATTGTTCACCTTATACGTTTATCTGCTTGCCCAAAGTGATGGCGAGTACTGCCTTTTCAATATGTAACAGGTTTTCGGCCATGTTGAGCATTGCCGATCTTGCTCCGTCTGCAACGGCGGGTTCTGCCTCGGTAGACCTGTCAACCGGCATGGGGTGTAGGAAGATAGCGTGTGGCTGTGCTTCGGCCATCGCGTCCTCGGTGATCATATAGTCTTCCCCTAATCCGTCACCTGCCGACATAAACACCGCATCGCATCCGCAAAGTCCCTCTTCTAAATTTTCAAAAGAGCGAATAGTGCCGTAAATCGCAGCGGATTCAATAAATTCCTCGTCCGGCAAAAACTCTTTAGGCGCAATTGCATTTACCCTCATGCCGCATTTTACAGCGGTTTGAAGAAAGAAGTTATGCTCCTTCATGTTGCCTAAAACTGCCACGGTAAGGTCCTTAAGCTTGCCGAATTTTTCCCAAATAGTCAGCACAGCGGCAAGCGCAACGCAAGGCCCGGTAGTGCCGTGTGCGTTGATTACGGGAACGGGTGAGTGTGCCTTTAAAAGACCTGCATCCTGCCAAGCATCCGTGTGCACGGCGATCCCGTCGATACCGTATCTTGACGAGGCGGGCAAAAAGTCCGCATCCTCAACGAGGGCCTCAAGCTGCGTTCCGCCGAGGGGTAGAACGATGGATGTTCCGCTAAGCTGCTTAACCGCAATCTCAAGCGCAATTCTCGTTGCGGAGAACGCGTTTTTGGTTATAAGCATAATCTCCTTGCCTAAAAGCGAGGTCTGCCTTTCACCCACGTTGTTTTTAAGCTTTAAAAGCCTTGCGGTGTGAAGTATCTCGTAGATCTCCTCGGGTGAAAAATCGGTAATGGAAAGAAAATGCCTGCCGTTAAGGCCGCTGTATTTAGGCAAATAATTGTTAATATCCATAATTCGCTCCTGAAAATAAGCTTTAATATATTATAACAGAAAAAGAGGATAAATGGCAACTGTTTTTTTTGATTTGCTTGTTTTTGCGCTTATAAATAAAAAGCCGCACCGATCTGTTATCGGCGCGGCCATCATATTTGTTTGATTTTGTGTGAAATAGGGGGTTATTCCTCTGTTTCATCCGATTCCTCATCATCGGGCAGTATGTCCGCACGGATCTTCAGAACCCTCGTTTGATCAATTTCAAGCACGGTCACGTGAATTCTGCCCTCGGTAAACTCGTCGTCTACGTGGGGGAGGTTTTCAAGCTTTTCCAAAACCCAACCGCCAACGGTGTTTGCATCGCACTCCTCTTCCTCTTCGATGGAGAAAAGCTCAAAGAAGTCGTCAATTTCCGCGTTTCCGTCCACGATATAAGAGGTGTCGCTAATCTTTTCAAAGTATTCAACAACCTCGTCGTGCTCGTCCCAAATTTCGCCAACAAGCTCTTCCAAAATATCCTCAAGCGTAACGATGCCGCAGGTGCCGCCGTATTCGTCAACGACAACCGCCATGTGCACCTTTTGCTTCTGAAGGCTCTTCAGAAGGGTGGAGATCTTCATGTGCTCGGTTGCGAGCGCGATCTTTGTGATGCTGCTTTCTATGCTCGTGTGCCCTTTAGCAAGGGCATTGTAAAAGTCTTTTTCGTGGATCATACCGATAATATGGTCGATATTATCCTCGTATACGGGCAGTCGCGAGAAGGAATGTTCTGCGAACAAGTCCCTTATTTCCTGCATGGAAGCGCTTTTTTCAACCGCAATCACGTTAACGCGAGGCACGTAAATATCCTCAACGTCCAAATCGTTAAACTCAATGGCAGAGCGGATGAGGTGTGTTTCGTTATCGTCCAAACTACCTTCCTCACCGGCTTCCTCAACAATGGTTATAAGCTCCTCTTCGGTGATGCCCTCATCCGGCTTAAACTTAAATATCTTTAGGATAAGTGCCTTCCAGCCGCTGAATACAAGGCTTAACGGTGTGAAGATGATCATGATGGCGTAAATGAAATATCCGTAAGCCATGCAGAATTTTTCAGGCACCATTTTAGCAAGCGTTTTCGGCGTGATCTCACCGAATATCAGCAACGCAACAGTCGTTACGATAGTAGCCACCGTAGAGCCGAGGTTGTTATCCTTCAACACGTCTATAAAAAGAAGGGTTGCGATAGACGAAGCCGCAATGTTTACGATGTTGTTTCCGATAAGCGTTGAATAAAGCATCTTATCGTACCTGTCAACAAGCATCGTTGCTACCTTGGCTTTCTTGTTGCCATCCTGCGCGAGTGTTTTAAGGCGCACCCTGTTTACGCTCGTAAACGCCGTTTCCGCAGATGAGAAGAAGGCGGATAACAGCACGAGAACGACAAGGATAACGATTTTGAGAGCGTAGCCCCCGCCGCCTCCGGCAGAGAGCAGACCAGCGATTCCGAATATTCCCGTTTCACCGGGGTAGGGATCTTCCATGATTAAAACTAAAACTCCTTTTTTTTGCCTGCGTTAAATTTACCCCGCAGGGTAGAGCAAGCGTATATTTTTGCCCTTTGGCAAATAGTATTTACTATTTTAACATATTACGGTATAAAAAGCAACTGTTTTACGCAGTATTGTTTTATTCGGCGCGTTATGGCTGAAAACTCGGTTATTCTGCTTGACTTATGAGCGTTAAAGGTCTAAAATAATATAGAACAAAACGGCAATTTGCCGATTATATCGTATAATCATTAGAGAGGTGCAGATATGAGTGAATGTACGCATGATTGTTCCACCTGCGGTGAAAACTGCTCGGAACGCAATGCAATTCAAAAGGAAAAGCTCAACGAGCTGTCACACGTAAAAAAGGTGATAGCCGTTGTCAGCGGTAAGGGCGGCGTTGGTAAATCCCTCGTCACGTCCATGCTCGCAACGCTTGCGAGGAGAAAGGGCTTTGAAACCGCAGTTATGGATGCGGATATCACCGGCCCGTCCATCCCCAAGTGCTTTGGCTTAAAGCAGCTTGCAGAGGGCAGCGACGCAGGCATTTTCCCCGTGTTTACAAAAACGGGCATCAAGGTAATGTCCTTAAATCTTTTGCTTGAAAACGAAAGCGATCCCGTGGTTTGGCGTGGCCCCGTAATTGCGGGCGCAGTAAAGCAGTTCTGGACGGACGTTATCTGGGATGAGGTCGATTATATGTTCGTCGATATGCCCCCGGGAACGGGTGACGTACCGCTGACGGTATTCCAGTCCTTGCCTATCGACGGTATAATCATCGTCACGTCCCCGCAGGAGCTCGTTTCCTTAATTGTTGAAAAGGCCGTTAAGATGGCGGAGATGATGAACGTTCCCGTGCTTGGCATCGTGGAGAATATGTCTTACTTTGAGTGTGACGGCTGCGGAAAGCGCCACTATATCTACGGCAACGGAAACGTTGAAAAAATTGCCGCAGAGCACGGCGTTAAGGTCACCGCGCAAATCCCCATTCAGCCGGCTGTTGCGTCCCTTTGCGATAAGGGCCTTATAGAGCTGTTTGAGGGCGATTGGCTCAACGAGCTTTCGGATGCAATTGAATAAAAAAATAAGCAAAAGTCGCGTTTATCTCACAAAAACGCGGCTTTTTGTTTGCCTGCCGCCCATGCCCGTAAGCCTTAACAAGGCGAGAAAGAGCATTGTTTTTGATGTTTTGTTGATTTTTTTCAAAAAAAGTATTGACAAACTATATACATAGTGATATAATTAGTAAAATTTAATTATAGTAAATATGCACTAAAGACTCTTTATTATAATATAATTTTTATGGGAGGTAATTAAAATGAAAAAAACACGTAACACCAAAATCGCGCTTGTTGCGCTAACACTGCTTCTTGCTCTTTCAGCAATGTTTGGAGTGAGAAATGCACAGAGGGCGGAGGCTCAGTCGTTAGATGATTACAACTATAATGAGCCGACTGTTTATTACTTTTTTGACTATTATCCATCAGTTTTAAGAGAAACGGCTGCCGAACAGTTTGGTGATAGTCAGCAGGTTGTTTACGACCATTTTTGGGGAACGAGTGCCCAGTTGCTTTCGCTTGTAAACAACAATTATTTTTCCGCGCTTGGAGATCAATGTGTTGTTGTTATTGATTTAAAGGGGATTGATCCGCCTGTATTCACGCTGAACACCTTGTTTGCAACGTTGAAAAATCAAGGCTGCAAAACTATCTTTATTACGCTTAAAACCCAAACCTACTATGGCAACGCAGCATTTTTTAACAACCTGGATTATTTCCATACAACCGATTACTCGATTATTGAAGAGTTTGCTGAAATAAGTGTTGCAGATATGGCGAATCAGGATTTCCAGTTTGAAAACAGTGTTTATTTTATTGATAGAAGCTTGTATGACGTTGATCTGTACGAAAACAGCACCCTCGCACAGAGGCTAGCAACGCCTTTCCTTAGTAGTTTTATAGGAAATTTACAAAACCTTTTTGTCTCCATGCAACTGACTGTGCCAAGCAATGTGGTTCAGTTCTTAGACTACTATAACATTTGTTTAATCGGTTATTCTAATAATGCGGGGAAATTTGTGGATATTATATCCGGAACAATAATTGACTGTGCGTTATACTTTAACACGGTTGTTCAGACCACGGTTGATTTAGGCTTGGTTGAAGGATATGAGCCCAACGGTTACGTCGCATTTGGAATTTGGCAGTTCTGGGAAGACGATTTTTACGATCTGCTTTATGACGGACAGGATAGCGGAGAGGATATTCTCATTTACGTTATTGAGGCTGATGAAATAGTTACGGTAGAGGACGGCTTGCAGATTACAGGAGCTTGCCGCGGTTCAGGGGAGGGTGCTTTTGATGAGCTTGAAATTTGTGCCATATTTCGAATGCGTTGGATGATCTGTAAGGGGGTGCTGTGATGCTCAAACGGATACTTGGTTTAACGTTTGCCGTTGTTGCTGTTTTTGGATTGGCGGTATTTTTTACGGCATGCACCTCAAAAAAGTTGAACACCCCACAAAATCTTAAGATAGAAGAGCGCGTGCTCAGCTGGGATGCGGTTGAGGGAGCAAGTGAATACAGAGTAAATTTAAACGGAAGGCATTATGCTACCACCGAGGAGTGCAGCCTGCCGTTTACGGTTGAGCTTACGGAGGGCATTTACACCTTTGACGTAAAGGCGATTGGCGGCAAAAGGGGGGTTGAGGATTCAGGCTACTCATCCGTGGCGCTTAAGCTTGATGAGCCCGTGGCGAGCGGCTATGATGAAAACGGATATTATTACACCCTGCTTGAGGGCGGCATG
>JAFVXM010000083.1 GCA_017501205.1 Clostridia bacterium | reverse complement strand
TTGAGAACAACGCGGAGGGGTTTAACCCTAACCTTGTTAGCGTTGAGCGCGATTTTGATAGCGCCCTCTGCAGCAGCGAAGGATTCGTGACCTGCGAGGAAGCAGAAGCACTCGGTTTCTTCAGAAAGAAGCATTTTGCCGAGGTTACCGTGGCCAAGACCAACCTTTCTGTTCTCTGCAACGGAGCCGGGGATACAGAAGGACTGGAGGCCGATACCGATAGCAGCAGCGGCGTCAGCAGCCTTTACGCAACCCTTTTTAATAGCGATTGCAGCGCCAACGGTGTAAGCCCAAACAGCGTTTTCAAAGCAGATAGGCTGAGTTTCGCGAACTATTTTATCGCAATCAATGCCCTTTGCAAGGCAGATTTCCTTACATTCTTCAACAGAATTGATACCGTATTCCTTAAGAGTAGCGGTGATCTTCTCAATACGTCTTTCATAACTTTCGAATAATGCCATTGTCGGTTACCTCCTTACTCTTTACGGGGATCGATGTACTTATAAGCGCCATCGAATCTGCCATAGGTGCCCATAGCCTTCTTGTAAGCCTCGTTGGGCTCAATGCCTTTCTTAATAAAGTCAGTCATTTTGCCGAGCGAAACAAACTCGTAACCGGTAATCTGCATATCCTCGTCGAGAGCGATACGGGTAACGTAGCCCTCAGCCATTTCGAGATAGCGTGAGCCCTTAAGCTTGGTGCCGTACATAGTGCCAACCTGTGATCTGAGGCCCTTACCGAGATCCTCAAGGCCTGCGCCGATGGTCAAGCCGCCTTCAGAGAAAGCAGACTGAGTTCTGCCGTAAACGATCTGAAGGAAAAGCTCTCTCATAGCGGTGTTGATAGCATCGCAAACGAGGTCGGTATTGAGTGCTTCAAGAATAGTTTTGCCGGGCAAAATTTCACTTGCCATAGCGGCAGAGTGTGTCATACCGGAGCAACCGATGGTTTCAACCAAGGCTTCTTCGATAACACCTTCTTTAACGTTGAGTGTAAGCTTGCAAGCGCCCTGCTGGGGTGCGCACCAGCCGATGCCGTGCGTTAAGCCGGAAATATCTTTAACTTCCTTGGCCTGTATCCACTTGCCTTCTTCGGGTATGGGTGCGGGGCCATGCTTGGGGCCTTTGGCAACGCAAACCATTTCTTCAACTTCACGTGAATATTGCATAATTAGTGTCCTCCGTTTTGATTATCGCATTTAGTATAGCACATTTAAAGATGATTTTCAATTATTTTAAAGTAATTTTTTGTCGGTTATTTTTCATTGATAAAAAATAATTAAAAACGCCGCGCCTTGGGCTATCCAAGGCGCGGCTAAACACGTTGAATTTGTCAAGTGTTTGAGGCGAGGGATGCGGTGTACTTAAATTACTTGACAGTTTGCATCTTAAATATTATAATATTTAATTAGAATAAAACACAAAACTCAAAAGAGGTGCATTATGAACGTTATTGACACTCTCCGCGCTAGGGGATTTATTAAGCAGACCGTTTACGAGGAAGATTTGTATAAGCTTTTGGATACCGAAAAGGTACCCTTCTACGTTGGATTTGATCCCACGGCGGATAGCCTTCATATCGGTCACTATATTCCCATTATGGCAATGGCGCACATGCAGCGTGCAGGGCACAAGCCCATTGCGCTTATCGGCGGCGGCACGGCTATGGTTGGCGACCCCAGCGGCAGATCGGATATGCGCTCAATGATGACCAAGGAAACCATCGCGCACAACGTTGAGTGCTTTAAGGCGCAGATGTCGCGCTTTATCAATTTTGAAGGCGACAATGCAGCCATCATCGCAAACAATGCGGACTGGCTATTAAACCTCAATTATGTGGACTTTTTGCGCGATATAGGCACTTATTTCTCCGTGAACAGGATGCTTACGGCAGAGTGCTTTAAGTCCAGGATGGAGAAGGGGCTGTCCTTCCTTGAGTTTAACTATATGCTCATGCAGGGCTACGATTTCCTCGTGCTCTATAAAAAATACGGTTGCCTTTTAGAGCTTGGCGGCGACGATCAGTGGTCCAACATGCTCGCAGGTGTTGACCTTATAAGAAGAAAGGAAGCAAAGGATGCGTTTGCCATGACCTTCACCCTGCTGCTCACCAGCGAGGGCAAGAAAATGGGCAAAACGGCAAAGGGCGCGCTTTGGCTTGATGAGAACAAGACCAGCCCGTACGACTTCTTCCAGTATTTCCGCAACGTTGAGGACTGTAAGGTTGCAGAGTGCATGAAGCTTTTGACCTTTATGGAGCTTGATGAGATTGAGGAGCTTACGAAATATCAGGATGAGCGCATCAACGCAGCAAAGGAAAGGCTTGCGTT
Organism: Clostridia bacterium; assembly: GCA_017501205.1. Taxonomy (GTDB): domain Bacteria; phylum Bacillota; class Clostridia; order Christensenellales; family Borkfalkiaceae; genus RGIG3732. Next base: position 15,272 of record JAFVXM010000083.1, on the reverse strand, counting down.
TGAGGTTACAAAGCTCGTTCACGGAGAGGAAAAGGCAAAGCTTGCTCTTGAGCAGGCTCGCGCGGCGTTTGGCGGCGGCGGAGAGATGCCCACTGCCAACATCGCAGGCGGAATAACCTCCGTTATAGACGTTATGGTTGCCGTTGGCGTTGCAAAATCCAAGGGCGAGGCGCGCAGGCTTATAGAGGGCGGCGGCGTTTCCATAAACGACAGCAAGGTTGCTTCCATCGGCGAGGAGATTCCCGCAGACGCTGTTGCCAAGGGGGAATTCGTTCTTCACAAGGGCAAGAAGGTTCACGTTAAGGTTATTATAGGTTAATTATGCAACCGCTTATTAAATGGCCCGGCGGCAAGAGCTTGGAGCTGAAAATTATAGGGGATCATTTCCCTGATAGCTATGACAGATACGTTGAGCCCTTCTTTGGGGGCGGAGCGGTTTACTTTGATAAGTGCCCTAAATCCGCTATTATCAACGATATTTCTAAAAATCTGATGGCGGTTTATCGCTTTATCGGATCTAAAAACAAAAAATTCCGCAGATGCGTTGAGGGTATCGGCGCAGAGTGGGAGCTCGTTAAGGAATACTGCGGGGAAAAAACCGAGTTTATGGCAGGGCTTTATCGCGCGTATACGGACGGCGATCTTGAAAAGGAAGAGTTCCTTATGCAGATCGAGCGTTATACGGATATTGCAGTTGAATTTATTGCCGGGCAGTCGCAGGTGATTTCCGATAAGGAAACTTTCCGCGCGGAGCTTTACAGGATGGTTTCAGATAAGCTTTTGAGAACCTGTGCGAACGAGAAAAAGTTTGGCGGGCTTTCCTATGAGGATCTGCAAAAGAACATCCTCACCGGCTTCACGGCAGGATATTATATGTACATGCGTTCAATGCTCAACGCTATGGAGAAGGACAGATATCTGTATATATCCGACGAGTACAAGGCTGCGGTGTTCTTCTTTGTGAGAGAGTTTTGCTACGGCTCGATGTTCCGCTATAACAAGAACGGCGATTTTAATATCCCTTACGGCGGAATTGCCTATAACAGCAAGGACTTTGCAAAGAAGATAGAGGCAATGTTTGATCCGCAAACTGTTGAGCTTTTGGCAGGCGCGCAAATTTGCTCAACTGATTTTGAGGACATTTTTGACCGCTGCACCGAAAACGATTTTATCTTCCTTGATCCGCCCTACGACACCGAGTTTTCAGAATACGAGGCAAAGGCGTTTGGGAAGGAAGAACACAACCGCCTCGCGGAATGTATTTATAAAACAAAGGCAAAGTTTTTGCTCATCATAAAAAACACTCCGTTTATTGCGGGGCTTTATGAGAACAAGGGCTTTAACATTTTTGCCTTCGATAATAAATACGCCTACTGCGTGAAGGGCAGGAACGATAGAAACGCCGAGCATTTAATTATAACAAATTATTGATTTTTGTGAGAAAAAGGGGGCTAATTGCCAAAATGAAGGTTATACGCAAGATAGCAGAGAAAAATCGTGACGTGTTTTGTGGTAGACCTGCGTGCATCGCTTTTTTTGGCGATAGCGTAACGCAGGGTTGCTTTGAGCTGTATCAAACGTCTGAGGCCACCCTTCAAACGGTGTTTGATCAATCCTCTGCTTATCACGAGTATCTTAAAAAAAGGCTGAGCGAAATTTTTCCTGCATCGCCTGTTGTGATAGTAAACGCGGGCATTTCGGGTGATAACGCAACACAGGCCCTCGGTAGACTCGATAGGGACGTTTTGAGCTTTAAGCCCGATCTCGTAGTGTTGTGCTTCGGCTTGAACGACTGTGCTTCCGGATTGCAGGGCATAAGCACCTATAAGAACTCGATGACGAGGATCGTCCGTTCGGCGATAGAATCGGGCGCGGAGGTGATCGTGATGACGCCAAGCGCGTACGCCGATCACGTTAGTATTCACGTTAAAAACGAAAGCCAAAAGTATCCCTTCGTAAGCCGTTGCATAGAGGGTATCGTGGAGCTTGAAAACCAGGGCGTTCTGGATGCGTACGTTGAGGCGGCAAGAGAGGTTGCGAAGGAAACCGGAGTGCCTTTGTGTGACGTGTATGCCCGTTGGAAGAGGCTTAAGGAGCAAGGTGCTGACGTTGCCGAGCTTTTGGCAAACAAAGCTAATCACCCCACGAGGGAGATGAACAGGCTTTTTGCGGATATGCTTCTTTTAACGATGATAGATAATTAGATAAAAAATGCTTGCCTTTATTGACAAGCTGTGATAAAATATTAAATATCTGATCCGCGGCTCGCTGAAAATGCGAGAAAAAGGCGGGTAATTTCATAAAACCGATTTTGTGAAGAGTAGCGGCGTGAGTGTTTTTCAGAGAGTGGGCGGCTGGTGTGAGTCCCATGCGTAGCGGCGTGAAGTGCGCGCAAGAAATAAGGGAGAGAGGAAATGCTCTACGGGGAACCTTCCGTTATAGGTAAACGAGGGCGAATGAAAATTCGCTGAAGTAAAGTGGAACAGCGGAACTTTAACCGCCTTTACGGCATAGTTTGTCGTAAAGGCTTTTTTTATACGGAGAAAAATATGCTTGCAATTTTTGAAGACGTAAAGGCGGCAATGCAAAAGGATCCCGCCGCAAGAAACGGTGTTGAGGTGTTTTTAACCTACCAGGGCGTTCACGCCTTATCGGCACATAGGGTAGCACATTTTTTGCACCGCATCAAGCTTAAATTTCTGGCGCGCATCGTCAGTCAGGTAAGCAGGTTTTTTACGGGCATAGAAATTCATCCTGCGGCAAAAATAGAAAAGGGTGTTTTTATAGATCACGGCATGGGCGTTGTTATCGGCGAAACGGCAATAGTTGAAACGGGCGTTTCCATTTATCAGGGTGTAACGCTTGGCGGAAAGGGGACGGATAGGAGCAAAAAACGCCATCCCACGGTAAAAAAGAACGCCGTTATTTACGCAGGTGTGAAGGTGCTTGGCAACATAACCATTGGCGAGGGCGCGGTGATAGGCGCCGGAACCGTTGTGATCAAGGACGTTCCTGCCGGTGCAACGGCAGTTGGCGTGCCTGCGAGAATTGTTAAATCAGCTGACGAAATACCCCCTATTTCGCAGGAAATTGAGGAAATTTAAACGAGAGGTAATATATGAAGCTTTATAATACTTTAAGCAGAACAAAGGAAGATTTTGCACCTATGGATGGAAAGAGAGTGCGTATGTACTCGTGCGGACCTACCGTTTATAATTACGCGCACATCGGTAATTTGCGTACTTACGTGTTTATGGATTTACTGCGCCGCTCGCTCAAGTACGAGGGATTTAAGATCAAGGGCGTAATGAATATAACCGACGTTGGACATTTGCTTTCCGACTCTGACGACGGAGAGGATAAGATGCAAAAGGCTGCACGCGAGCAGAATAAGGATCCTTACGAGATAGCGGCGTACTATACGGGCGTGTTCTTTGAGGACCTTAAAAAGCTCAACATCGAGCGCCCAGAGCTGACACCCAAGGCAACCGACCACATTGCAGATATGGAAAAATACGTTCAGGGGCTTATTGAAAAGGGAGTGGCTTACGAAACGGCAGACGGTATTTATTTTGATATTTCCGCCTTCCCCGAATACGGCAAGCTCTCCGGCATCAAGCTTGACGAGCAGCAGGCGGGCGCAAGGGTAGAGGTTAACGACGGAAAGCGCCACCCCGCAGATTTCGCGCTGTGGAAAAAGGCACCCAAGGAGCATATTATGCAGTGGGATAGCCCGTGGGGCAAGAGTTACCCGGGCTGGCATATCGAGTGCTCGGCAATGAGCCGCAAGTATCTCGGCGATATTTTTGATATTCACACGGGTGGCGTGGATCATATTCCGATCCATCATGAAAACGAGATAGCGCAGAGTCAGGCGCTTACCGGCCACAACCCTGCAAGATTCTGGATGCACGGTGAGTTTATGCTGGTTGACGGCGGCAAGATGAGCAAGTCGCTCGGCAACACCTATACCATCGCGCAGCTTGAAGGTATGGGATATAAGCCCATGCACTTCAGATATTTCTGCCTTAACGCACATTACAGAAAGAAGCTCAACTTCACCTTTGAGGGGCTTGACGCGGCAAAGGTTTCTTACGAGAGGCTTGGCTCGCTTTTGTTAAAGCATAAGGCGGCAGCGGCAGCAACTCCTTTAGAAATTATTGAAAAATACAAGAAGGAATTTTCCGAAAACGTGAGCGACGACCTCAACGTGCCCGGTGCACTCGGAACGCTTTGGACTATGCTCAAGGAGCCTGCTTCCAAGGATATCTATGCGCTTGCGATTGAGTTTGACCGCGTATTCGGGCTTTCTCTTGCTGAGTATGAGGAAGAGAAGGAAGAGGTTGCAGTCCCCGATGACGTTCGCGCGGTTGCAGACGAAAGGTTTGAGGCAAGAAAGAATAAGGACTGGGCAAAATCCGATGAGCTTCGTGAAAAGCTCGCTGCACTCGGCTGGGCCGTTAAGGATGCAAAGGACGGCTACGAGCTTACGCCCATCAATAAATAACTGCCGATAACGCGCGATAAAGGGCACTTTTTATGAAAATGGCAATAAAATTCGTCAAGTCCCACGCTATGGTTATAATAGCGTGGGTTTTGGCTGCGATATCAATGATATTCGTGCCGCCTGACGGTGAATATATAAACTACTTTGACTTTGCAACCCTTGCGTGCCTGTTCCTAACTCTTTTGGTGGTTGGGGCGTTTACGGGTATACATACCTTTGAGATCGCTTCGAGAAAGATAGTTTCCAAGCTTGGCAACGTGCGAAGGCTGATAATTGCCGTGGTTTTTATAACCTACGTTGGATCGATGATCCTTGCAAACGATATGGCCCTCATAACGTTTTTGCCTCTCGGCTGGCTATCGCTGAAAAATTCGGGCAAGCAAAAGTATACTGCGTTCACGTTTATAATGCAAAACGTAGCCGCAAATCTCGGCGGAATGCTAACGCCGTTTGGTAATCCGCAAAACCTATATCTGTATTCCTTTTTTGAGATCCCTACGGGAGAGTTCTTTTTAATAATGCTGCCTAGCTTTGTGCTGTCGCTCGTGCTGATCGTAGTGTGCTGCTTGTTTGTAAAGCCCGAGCCGCTCAGCCTTGAAGGGGAGAATGAATACACGTTTAATTTAAAGAGAACGATTATTTACAGCGTGCTGTTTGTAATATCGGTTATGGCGGTGTTCAGAATCTTCCCGTGGTATTACGCGCTTATCGGTGTCGGTATAGCAATCCTGATCTTGGATAGGCAGGCGTATATGAGGGTAAGCTATTCGCTGCTTCTCACCTTTTGTGCCTTCTTTGTTTTTAGCGGAAACGTTGCGAGGATAGGCGCCGTAAAGGAACTGCTCTCTCAATTAACCGCCCAAAACACGCTTTTAACAGGGGTTTTGAGTTGCCAGCTAATATCAAACGTGCCTTCTGCGGTGTTGCTTTCGCGCTTTACCGATAATTACGCACAGCTTCTGGTTGCCGTGAATATAGGCGGTGTGGGCACCTTGATAGCAAGTCTTGCAAGCCTTATAACCTTTAACAAATACCGCGAGGTTCAGCCCGGCAAAACGCTGAGCTACGTGCTTAAGTTTTCGGCAATCAACTTTGGCTTCCTGGCTATCCTTCTGGCTTTGGAGCTGCTCATATTTTTATAGGAGAAAATGGTGAAGATTTACGATATTACGCGGGAGCTTCTGTCTGCAGAGGTGTATCCCGGTGACACCGCGCCAAGGCTAAAGCAGGTGGCGGTAGAGAGCGAGGGCGGATTTAATACCTCTGATATTACGGCTTGCCTGCATAACGGCACCCATCTGGATGCGCCGCTACACGTTAGCCAAAAGGAGTGCGGTGTGGACGGCGTGCCCTTGGAAAAATGCTTTGGCAGATGCGCTGTGGTGACAGTTGACGGAAAAGTGACCTTGAACAAGGTTGTGGAGCTGAGTAAGCTCGGCGTAAAAAAGATTCTCTTCCGCAATGCGGAGATTACGCCTACCGCCGCGTTTGAGCTATCGTTTTTGAAGCTGGATCTTGTGGGAACAGAGCAAAGCTCCATAGGCGGCAAAAACGTTCACGCAAGCTTTTTAAAGCACGGTACGGTGGTTTTAGAAGGGCTTGATCTATCCACCGTTAAGGACGGAGAGTACACTCTTTGCGCCCTTCCGCTTAAAATATCAGGTGCGGACGGTAGCCCCGTTCGCGCGGTGTTAATTGAAGAATAATCAAATTAACCGCCTAAATCACACAAAAATACTAAAAAGGGCCTCGCTATAAGTACGAGGCCCTTTAATTTTAAACGGTTATTTTGCAATTATTTGCGCTGTTGGAATCTCCTCTGTAAAGGAGAGCGGAGTGTTTGTGATGAGATAGTCAACGCGTCGCAGATGACAGAGGCGGTATGGAGATTTTCTGCCGAATTTGGTATCGTCTACGAGGAGAACGTTTTTGGATGAGTTTTTCATCATGACCGCGCGGATAAAGTTTTCTTCCTCAAAGCAATCGTATATCTCTCCGTCGGCCGAAACGGATTGTGCTGAAAAGAAAGCGATATCGGCGTGGAAGCAGCTTATCATGCTTTCGGCATATTTGCCAACGAGTGCGGAGCGGTTTTCATCCTGAACGTAACCGCCTGTGGAGTAGGCGTTAACACCGTTTCTGGATAGAAGCGAAAGTGTATCTATGCCGTTAGTTATAACGCGGATATTTTTAAACTCGGAAAGGTATTCGGCTATAAAGAAGGAGGAGGTTGAGCCGTCAAGAAAAACAATGTCCCCATCGTGTATCAGCTTTATTGCGGCAAGGGCAATTTTTTTCTTTTCGGGTATGTTTTGATGAATGCGAAAGGTAAAGCTCGGTGCTGAATTGCTCTCTTCCTTCAACTTAACTCCGCCGTGTGTGCGCACCGCAATTCCGCTTTGCTCAAGCGCGTTGAGATTGCGCCTGACGGTCGAAGGGCTTACGAAAAGAATTTTTGAAAGCTCATCAATGGTTGCGTACTGACGCTCGCGAAGGATCTCCACTATTTGTGTTTTGTATTTATCTTTCATATCGATCACCCTAAATGCGCAAAACTTTCACTTTTATATGCGCGTTTTGCAATATATTCTTCCAAATCTGCAAATTTTGCAAAAATTTTGCTAAAATTGCTTATTTGTATTATAATAGAATCAAGATATAAAGTCAAGTGGAGAAGCACGTTATGTACGATGTGGCAGTGATAGGCAGCGGTGTTATAGGCGGATTGATTTTCCGCAAGCTAACCGAATATAAGCTGAGCGTTTGCCTTTTGGAAAAGGCAGGCGACGTTTGCATGGGCGCGAGCAAGGCTAATAGCGGAATCGTTCACGCCGGATTTGATGCTCTTCCGGGTACGCTCAAAGCTAAGTTTAACGTTGAGGGCAACCTGATGATGAAATCTGTTGCAGATGAGCTTGGTGTAAAATACCGTGAAAACGGATCGTTAGTGGTTGCTTTTTGTGAGGATGAGGTAATTAAGCTTAAGGAGCTTGCCTCGCGCGGAGAGCAAAACGGAGTTAAGGGCATTGAGATCATAGGTAGGGAAAGGCTTAAGGAAATGGAGCCTAATATTTCGGATGAGGCTGTGGGCGCGCTCTTTGCTCCTACGGGCGGGATCATTTGTCCTTACGGGCTTGCGTTGGCTGCAATCGGCAATGCAATGGATAATGGCGGCGAGCTTAAAACGGACTTTGAGGTTGTTTCAATTGAAAAAGAGGAAGGCGGATTTACCGTTAAAAGTGCGAACGGGGAGTGTGTAACGAGCAGGGCCGTTGTCAACTGTGCAGGGCTTGGAGGAGGCAAAATCGCCGCAATGATAGGCGATGAAATTCGTATAGGAGCGAGGAAGGGCGAGTACTTGCTTTTGGATAGAGAGAGCGGAAGTGCCGTAAATCACACGTTATTCTTTACTCCCACCGAAAAAGGCAAGGGGATTCTCGTTTCTCCCACCGTGGATGGAAACGTTATTTTAGGCCCCACCGCCAAGGAGCAGGCGGACGGAAACGTGCTGACCTCTGACGAGGGTCTGGCGTTTGTTTCGAAAAAGGCCGGGGAGATGTTAAAGGAGCTTCCCCTTTACAACACGATAACCTCGTTTGCCGGTGTGCGCGCCTATTCGGAAAGGCACGATTTTATAATTGAGGAGAGCGAGAGTGTTAGCGGATTCTTTCATTGCATCGGCATTGAGTCCCCGGGCTTAACGGCTTCGCCCGCCATTGCAAAATACGTGGTGGAGGAGCTTATGGCAGGGCGTTACGGCTGGGAAAGGAACCCATCCTTTAACGGCAGAAGGAGGCCGGATTATTTTTTTAAGGATTTGACGGCAGAGCAAAAAAACGCCGTTATCGCGAAGGATCCGTCGTTTGGCAGGACCGTTTGCCGCTGTGAGCAGGTTACCGAGGGCGAGATATTGCAGGCGATCAGGGAGAACCCGCCCGCGAGGGATATTGATGGCGTCAAAAGGCGTACGCGCTCGGGTATGGGCAGGTGTCAGGGCGGATTTTGTCAGCCTTACGTGGCGCAGCTCATCGCGAGGGAGAGAGGTATCCCCATTGAAAAGGTCACCAAGAGTGGCGGAAAGTCGTATATACTTATGGGGGTGACAAAATGAAGGGCAATTACGATCTGGTGATTATAGGTGGCGGTCCGGCAGGGCTTGCCGCAGCCGTCGCCGCGTATGACTCGGGCGTTGAGGATATACTTATTTTAGAAAGAGAGCCTATTTTGGGCGGAATTTTAAACCAGTGCATACACAATGGCTTTGGGCTTACGCGGTTTAAGGAGAGTCTTTCCGGTCCCGAATACGCCGCAAGGTTTATAAGCGAGGTTGAAAAGAGGAGCATAACGGTTTTAACTAATACGGCGGTGCTGTCGCTGGATAAAGGAAAGCTCGTAACGGCTATGAACGCAGAGGAAGGCGTTTTTACCGTGCAGGCAAAGGCGGTTATCCTTGCAATGGGCTGCAGGGAGCGTAGCCGCGGTGCGTTGAACGTGGCCGGCAGCCGTGCGGCAGGCGTTTATTCCGCAGGCACGGCGCAAAAATACGTAAATGTTTTTGGTTATATGCCCGGCAAGCGTGTGGTTATTTTAGGCTCGGGCGATATAGGCCTTATTATGGCGAGAAGGATGACTCTTGAGGGGGCAAAGGTGCTTGCTGTGTGCGAGATCATGCCGCAAACGAGCGGACTGAAAAGAAATATCGCACAGTGCCTTGATGATTTTGGGATTCCGTTATACCTAAACCACACCGTCACAAAAATAGAGGGCGACGAGAGGGTTACGGGCGTGGTCGTATCCAAGGTGGATGAAAACCGCAAGCCCATTGCCGGAACGGAAATACATTTTGATTGCGATACCGTGCTGTTCTCCGTAGGCTTAATTCCCGAAAACGAGCTCACGAAGGGTGCGGGGATAGAGCTATCGAGGGGAACTCGCGGAGCCGTGGTTACGCAGAGCCGCGAAACGAGCGAGAGCGGCGTGTTTGCGTGCGGAAACGTTTTGCAGGTGCACGACCTTGTGGATTTCGTTTCCGAGGAAGCGGAGATTGCAGGTGTGAGTGCGGCGAGGTATATTCTCGGCGGAGAAGTAAAGAGGGATGCGGTTGAGGTTAAAAACGGCAAAAACATATTATACGTTTGCCCGCAGCTTATAGATAAAAGCGTGGGTGGCAAGGTAAAGCTGTTTTTCCGTGTGACCGATACCTTTAAAGCCCCCACGGTTACCGTTAGGTGCGGAAACGGCGCGGTGCAAACGAAAAAGCTCAAGGTTGCAGTGCCCGGCGAGATGCAGAGCATAGTTTTAAGTGAGGAAACCGTTCGCGGGTTAAACGGAAGCGTGGAGGTTTTAGTGGAGGTGGATCAATGAGCAGTGTGAAGGTGATCTGTACCGAGTGCCCTATGGGCTGTGAAATAGAGGTTTTGGTAAACGGCGATGAGATATCGGTTGAGGGATACGGCTGCAAAAGAGGAAGGGAGTATGCCGAGGCAGAGGTCGTTTGCCCGAGAAGGGTGGTTACGTCAACCGTCCGTTCAAGCACGGGAAGGATGGTGCCGGTAAAGACGGAAAGGCCGGTTAAAAGGAGTGAGATCTTTGCCGTGATGGAAAAAATAAACGCGGCAGGATGCAGTTTGCCGGTGAGAATAGGCGACGTTATCGTGAGATGCGTGAGCGAGGATATAAACGTTATAGCAACGGCTAACGTTGATTGAGGAGGGAGATATGAAGGATTATTTTGGAAGAAATGCCGAGGCGTTAAAGAGTAAAAGGCTTTACCTTTTCGATATGGATGGAACGGTATATTTGGATGAAACGCTCTTTGACGGAGTGGCGGAAATGCTCGAAAGAATTGAGAAAAAGGGGGGTAATTACGTTTTTATCACCAACAACTCATCTCGATCCGTAAATGATTACGTGGCAAAGATGCACAGGCTTGGGCTTAAAAAAATCACCGCGGAGCACTTTTTTACGTCCGCGCAGGCAACGCTTGAGCTGCTTCAGGAAAAACATCCCAACGCGCTCGTTTACATTCAGGCAACGCGTTCACTTGTAAAGGAGTATAGGGAGAAGGGAATAAGGGTGACCACCGAGTACGATCCCGATGCAGAGGTTGTGCTCGTTGGGTTTGACCCCGAATTTACGGGGGAAAAGGTTTATAACACCTGCAAGATGCTCACGAAGCACGATTTGCCCTATTATGCCACAAATCCGGACTGGGTGTGCCCCGTTGAGTTCGGCTACATACCCGATTGCGGAGCGATGTGCCACAGCATTGAGCTTGCCACGGGCAAAAAGCCCTTCTTTATAGGCAAGCCGCAGCCCACTATGGTTTACGCCGCAATGAAAAAATTCGGCTGCAGCAGTGATCAAACCGTGGTTGTGGGCGATAGGCTTTATACGGATATAGCCTCCGGGAACAACGCCGGCGTGGATACCGTTTGTGTGCTATCCGGCGAGGTAAAGCTTTCTGACGTTGAGGCTGCGGAGGGCGCGGAGATTCCCACCTATCTCTTTGGTGCCGTTAAGGATATGCCCATTTAACGCCACGCAGCATACGCATTATGGTTTAGCAAAAGCCGCCTTTATCGCGCAAAAACAGCGAATACGGGGTGGCTTTTTGATTACCCTAAATCGGTTTATCGGCGCGGAGCTACTCTTTGGCGGCCTAATTTATGACGTAAAAGGCGGAGGCAAAAAACAAATGCGAGCAAAAAAACAGACAACTGTGTTTTAAAGAATTGACAAAAACAAAAAGAAAGTATAATATATTAGTTAGAATCTATTATCATATACGGCAACACGCCGTAATCGGAGAAAGCTATGGCTGAATTTATGGGCAATTTGAGAAGGACTGATATGTGCGGCGGCTTCCGCATAGGAGACGCAGGCAGAGAGGTTACCGTTATGGGATGGGTGCAGAGAAGGAGAAATCTCGGCAGCCTTATCTTCGTTGATTTAAGAGATAAAACGGGGCTCGTTCAAATAGTATTTGACGAAAATCTGCACAACGGCACGTTTGAAAAGGCTGAGAGTCTTAGGATGGAGTACGTAATCGCCGTTCGCGGTGTCGTTCGCGAGCGCGAGAGCAAGACCACCAAGATCCCCACCGGTGATATAGAAATTTTGGCTGGCGAGCTTAAAATTCTTTCGGAAGCGGAAACCACTCCGTTTGAAATTACGGATGAAACCAACGTTAACGAGATGCTTCGCCTCAAATACCGCTATCTCGATCTTCGCCGCGGCACACTCCAGCGCAATCTCATAGCGCGCTACGCCATAACCAAGGCTACGAGGGATTACCTTGATGAGAACGGATTTATGGAAATAGAAACTCCCTTCCTCGGCAAATCCACGCCTGAGGGAGCAAGGGATTATCTCGTTCCGTCAAGAATACATCAGGGCTGCTTCTATGCTCTTCCGCAGTCTCCCCAGCTCTATAAGCAGCTGCTTATGATCGCGGGCTACGATAGATATTATCAGATATGCAAGTGCTTCCGCGATGAGGACCTGAGGGCAAACCGTCAGCCTGAGTTTACGCAGATAGACCTTGAAATGAGCTTTGTTGAGGAAGAAACCGACGTTATGTATCCCATCGAAGGGCTTGTAAAGAGGATCTTTAAGGATACTATCGGCCTTGATCTCGGAGAGGGGCATTTCAGAACCCTGCCCTATGCCGAGGCTATGGCAAGATTTGGCTCGGATAAGCCCGATACCAGATTTGGCCTTGAGCTTAAGGACGTTACCGAAGCCGTTAAGGATATGGATTTCGTTGTGTTCAAAAGCGCGATCGAAGCAGGCGGCAGCGTTCGCGTTATAAACGCAAAGGGCTTTGCCGGCAAGCTTTCCAGAAGGGATATAGACGGGCTTGGTGAGTTTGTAAAGACGCTTGGAGCAAAGGGGCTTGCTTGGATCAGCCATCCCGTTGGAGAGGCTGTTAAGTCCTCGTTTATGAAGTTCTTAACTCCCGAGAAAATAGCTGAAATAGGCGCTTTATGTGATTTTGCAGAGGGCGACGTTCTCTTCTTCGCAGCAGATAAAAATACAGTTGTATTCAACGCACTTGGCGGATTGCGCTTGCATCTTGCCGAAAAGTTTAACCTCATAGATAAGGACAGCTACGATATCCTTTGGGTTACCGAATTCCCCCTTCTTGAGTGGAGTGAGGACGATAACCGCTACGTTGCAATGCACCACCCCTTCACCTCTCCCAAAACCGAGGACCTCGCACTTTTGGATACCGATCCCGGAAAGGTTCGTGCGAAGGCGTACGACCTCGTTATTAACGGACAGGAGGCAGGTGGCGGATCTATCCGTATCTTCAACAGAGATATTCAGAAGAAGATGTTCAACGTTCTCGGCTTCTCAGATGAGGATATCCAGCGCAAGTTCGGCTTCTTTGTAAACGCGTTTAATTACGGAACGCCTCCTCACGGCGGCCTTGCGTTTGGTCTTGACAGATTGACCATGCTTTTGACCAAAACCGATAACATCAAAGAGGTTATTGCCTTCCCCAAGGTTCAAACGGCATCCTGCGTTATGAGTGAGGCGCCCTCTACGGTAGAGGACAAGCAGCTTAAGGAGCTTTACCTTGCAATAGTACCCGAAGAAAAATAATTTAACGGATAAGCCCCGTAAAACGCGTGTTTTACGGGGCTTTTGTTTCACTTTTAATATATATGCTACGCGCAGATTATATAATAAGGAATAAAACATGAGCAATTTTTTGCCAAATAAATAGGGCGAAAAAAAGGGAATTTTTGCAAAATAAAAAAATTTTTGTTTTTTGTGTAACAATTTGCATTTCTTCTTCGTCTATATTAGCGTAACACATCCCGAAAGGGAAAAAAAGGAGAATAAAAATGAAGAGAAAATTTTTTGCAATTATTGCACTCACACTTCTTGCGACAATGGCATTTATAGGATGTAGCGCAAAGGGGGACATGGCGTTTGATAATATGGCAGGTGCAGTGCCACCCGAGATGAACGATGAGAGCTACACCGAAATAATTGAAAACCCGTTTGTGGATGCTTCCATCCAGCCCGATGCTTATTTTTCCATTGATGCAAATACTGCGTCTTACCCAAACCTTAGAAACAGCATTATGAACGGCAGCAGCTATATAAACCGTGACGCTGTGAGGGTTGAGGAGATGCTTAACTATTTCAGCTATGATTACACGCGCCCCACCGGTGACGACATCCTCGCCTTAAACGCTTCGGTGTTTGATAACCCTTACAATTCCGAAAGCAAGCTTATGACGGTGGGCCTCGCTGCCAAGGAAGTGGATTTTGCCACCGTGCGCAATAATATCGTGTTCCTAATCGACGTATCCGGTTCAATGGCGGCAGAGAATAAGCTCGGTCTTGTTCAGCAGGCGTTTATGATGCTTGCAGAGAATTTGAACGAGGGTGACAGGGTTTCCATCGTGACCTACGCAGGTAGCGACAGCGTTGCCCTCAGCGGCGCGTACGGATACGAAAAAACGCGAATAATGGCTGTTATAGAGGACTTATACGCTTCCGGAAGCACTGCGGGCAGCAAGGGAATCAGAACGGCTTATTCGCTTGCAGAGAAGTATTTTATAGAGGGCGGCAACAACAGAGTAATTCTCGCAACCGATGGCGATTTCAACGTTGGCGTTACCTCTAACTTTGAGCTGGAGATGCTCATTTCGGCAAAGCGCCGCAGCGGTATTTATCTTTCTGTTTTCGGCGTGGGCAACGGCAATCTCAAGTCCGATAAAATGGAAACCTTGGCGTTAAAGGGTAACGGCACTTACAGCTATATTGATAGCGTAAGAGAGGCAAAGCGCGCCCTCGTGGAGCAGATAGGCGGAACGATGCTGACCGTTGCAAAGGACGTTAAGGCCGGCATTACCTTTAACCCGGATTACGTTTCGCAGTGGCGACTTATCGGTTATGAGAACAAGCTTTTAACCGAGGAAGAATACGAGGATGACCAGACCGATGCAGGTGAGCTTGGAAGCGGACATACGGTTACCGTGGTGTTTGAAATTAAGCTTACGGATAAGACGTTTGAGGTTGACACCGCGCTTGCCGAGGTTGGCATAAAGTATAAGCCTACTGAAAACAGCGGAGGAGCAAGCGACGTTTCAAGCGAGCTTAAGCTTGCGGTAAAAACCAACGATTACCACTCTCAAATGACCGCTAACGACGCCTTTGTAAGCTCGGTTGTAGAGTTTGCGCTGGTGCTCAGGGATTCCATATATAAGGGAGATGCGAGCATAAATGCCGTCATCGCAAGGCTAGAGGGGATTACTCTTGAGGACGAGTTCAAGGCGGAGTTTAGAGAGGTTGTAAAGAAATATCGCGAAAATTGCGATAGGGAAATTTATTATTAAAACTCACACGGCGCGGCATCCCCTAAGCTGCGCAAAAGGGCGGACGGTAACACGTTCCTGTAAGTGATTATATAAATCAAAGAAAATTTAGGAGATAATCTTGTGAAAAAAATAATCTGCTTTTTATATTTGATTATAATGTGTTTTTGCTTATGCTCTTGTGACCCAGGAACATATACAATAAACCCTGACAGTTTAGAAGGTGTTAAAACCATCGAGTTAATTGATTATAAAAACCCAGACCAAAAGCAATTTGCGTCGTGGGTGCCAAATCATTTTGAAGATTTAAAACCTTTCGATACTGCAAAAGCCACGGTTATTGAAATATTGAAGGAAGAAAGGAAGTCAGATTTTTTAGATGCCTTTATGCAGACGGATATCCTGCATACGTATTACGCTTATGATTC
>JAFVXM010000082.1 GCA_017501205.1 Clostridia bacterium | reverse complement strand
TTTGGCAGGTGGGTGCTCTGCTCGACCGTATCTGCTGCCTGCGTTTTATGCCGGATATCCGTCCGGCCAGGTGTGCATAACGGTAAAGACGCAAGCTCCCTTTTAGATAATGTGGATTCCATATAATAAGCAATCCTCGAACACTGCAGGTCAACATTATTATAACCTATATGCAGTATTTTTAGCAAGCATTTTACGTAAATTTTTTTGGTGGTAAAAATATGAAATTCAAAGTACTCGGAAAATACGGTCCCTTTCCGCCTGCAGGCGGCGCAACAAGCGGTTATTTGCTTTTAGGGAAAAACGCAAAAATAGCGTTTGAAATGGGCTCCGGGGTGTTTGCGCGCCTCGCTTTAGCTTGCGCGCCCGAAAGCCTTGGTGCGCTCGTAATTTCACATCTTCACTATGATCATATATCCGATCTCGGCGTCTTGAATTATTATTTAGAATCCCTTTCGAGAAAAGGGTTTTTGCAGAGTAAGCTCAGGCTTATTCTACCCAAGGCCGATTGCCCCGCGCTTTCTGCGATTGCAGCGATGGAGTATTTTGATATTGAGTTTGTCAGCGATGGAGATAGGGTTGAGGTTAACGGTGTAACTCTCGAGTTCTTTTCCGTAAGGCATCCCGTAACGTGTCTTGGCTTTATTGCGAGTGAGGGCGATAAATCGTTTTTATATTCTGCCGATACCGACCTGTTTGAAGGTGTGGAAAACAGAGTAGCTTCAGTAAGTGCTGCTCTTTTAGACGGGGCCTTTTTGCCGTCGCAGTACAAAATCGGCGGGCCGCACGCATCCTGCAATGCCTGTGCAAAGCTCAGCCAAAAAACAGGCGTGAAAGTTTACGTTACTCATCTTCTCGCGGCAAACGGTGAGGATAGCTACGTCGAAGCGGTGGCGGATGCACCCCTTTGCAGGATAGTGGCGGAGGGAGAGGAATACTCCGTTTAAGATATGAAGAGGCTTGTTAATTTCCGATATTCGGTCGCGGTGCCCGTGTCACTGGCGCTTGGCGTTGCGGCGTGTATAATGTTTGCGAATTTGCGCGTTTTAGGGGGTATTTTATTGTTTTCTGCTATCCCCGTCATCGGATTCGCCGTGGGAATTATCAAAAAGAGCCTTCGTTATAAGGCGGTGGTTACCGCGCTTGTCTGCATGCTTGTTTCCGCTCTCGGCTTTCTTTTAATGCAGGCGAAAATAGATAAGCTCGCGCCTTCCGAGGTGAGCGGCTCTGCTGTAATTGACGCGAGATATACGGGAGAGAGCCGTGTGGAAAGCCTCTACGTTTACTCGTTTGACGACGCTGTTTTTACTGTGAACGGCAGAGTGTTCAGTAATCAGAGGATCAGCGTTTACAGCTACTCTCCAAGGAGCTTCTCGTTTGGCGAAACTGTCCGCTTTTACGGCAGCGTAAGATCAAACCCCTTTCGCGAGGATGATGGCTCACTCAACACCTACCTTTTAACGTCAGGCGTAAGCTTTTCCGTAAACACCGATTTTTCAGAGCTTGAGAGAACGGGCAATCGGCTCAATCTCTTTGAGCGCGTGAGGGTGAGGCTGGAGCAGACTGTAAAGGGAGCGATGGATAAGGATAACGCCTCTGTGGTAATAGGCATGATGTTTGGCGATACCTCGGAAATGAACGCGCACGTTATAAGCGGAATGAGGTACGCGGGCATCGCTCATATCTTTGCGGTGTCAGGCCTTCACGTTGGCTTTGTTTCTGCGCTTGCAATAGCGCTTCTCCGCTTGTTTAAGGTCAGGCGATGGCCAAGGTGCATCGCTTCAATTTTAATAACCTTTTTCTACTGTGCAATATGCGGCTTTTCCGCGTCGTCCGTCAGGGCGCTCATAATGTTTGCGCTGCTAAGTATATCTTCTGCTGCGGGCGTTAAGTACGATGCCCTCGGCAGCATATTTTTAAGCTTTGGCGCAATACTTCTCATAAAGCCGCAAAGCATAGTTGACTACGGCTTTATACTGTCTTATTCTGCCGTGATAGCGATAGTCGTATTTTCAAGGGCAATATCGCGGGTGCTGTATTTCCTGCCGTCGCCCGTGCGCGGCGGCGTTTCCGTAACCCTTGCCGCACAGCTTGGCACGGTGCCGGCGTCGCTGTCGTTTTTTGGCTATATGTCCGCTATATCAACGGTTATTAACGTTTTTATGCTTCCCGTGGTGTCCGTATATTTTATGTTTACGGCGTCGTGCGTAATACTTTCCGCCGTGTTTAGCGCACCGTGGATGCTTGCCGGAAGCAATTTTTTGACGGGGCTTTTGGTAGACTTTGTATCCCTTGTTGATTTTTCAAAATTCGTTGTTCCGGGCTACGCAACCGTTGGGATGGTAGCAGTTTATTTCTTTGGGTTGATAGCCTCGTCAGACATTGTAAACCTTCCTTTCAAGGTAAAGCTCCCGCTCTTTTTTGTAATTGTGGCGGCTTGTATAGTGCTTTCACAACTTTTTGTCAGCGGAGTGCTGTAAAGCGTTGATTTTTTTGTCTATTCGTGATAAAATAGAACAGATTGTGTGAGGTGTTTTTTTGAAGTACAGCGAGTTGAAAAGAAGCCTTGTAAACGGCGTTCAATTAGTATACGTTCTTCACGGTACGGATGATTTTCTCCGAAATTACG
This sequence comes from Clostridia bacterium, assembly GCA_017501205.1. GTDB lineage: Bacteria > Bacillota > Clostridia > Christensenellales > Borkfalkiaceae > RGIG3732. The sequence continues at coordinate 28,571 of JAFVXM010000082.1, read as the reverse complement.
CGGTGCAGCTGATCAGAGAAAAATGTATTTCCATGCCCGATTTAAACTACCTTGCGGTAGAGGGCGGCTCGCTCACGCCGGAGATGAACGAAACGGTGTTCAACTCCTTAAGGAGCTATCCTTTTTTGAGCGATAGGCGCATGGTGCTTCTCAAGGAATACTATCCTACCGCGGATGAGTATAAAAAATCAGGCATGGCAGAGTATATGTCCTCGCCTGAAGCTACGTCCGTGCTTATTATCAACAACAAAAAATCACACAAGGTATTTGATAAGGCGGATAAGGCGACCTTTGTTGATTGCACCTCCGATATGCCCCTTTGCGTGGGCTGGATATGCAATGAGGCGAAGAAGGCTGCGCTTGGTATTTCTCCTGTAACCGCAACGAGGATCGCGGAATACTGCCTGCTCGATTTTACGAAGATAAGTACCGAGATGAAAAAGCTTGTGGATTATTGCGCGGAGGAGGGAGAGATATCCCTTGCCGCCGTAAACGAGATAGTTCATAAGGATAGCGAGTATCAAATATACGAAATGGTGGAGCGTATATCATCCGGCAGGGCGGAGGAGGCGTATTTTATACTCAACGATCTTCTCTCCAAAAACGAGAGTGAGCAGAGAATATTTATTTCCATCTATTCACACTTCCGCCGATTGTTGCACGTTGCAGTTTCGCCGGAGCTGAAAAATTCAGAGCTTGCCGAAACGCTTGGCGTTAAGGAATACGCGATCAAAATGACGCGTATGCAGGTAAAAAAATTCTCTGTAAAAAAACTGAAAGGAATATGCGAAAAATTCTCCGAGTACGACGTGCGCCTTAAGTCCGGCGATATGGGGCTTGGCGACGCACTTTGGAACGGAGTTTTCAGCGCAATGATAGGAGTTTGATAAAATGTCACGATTACTGTTGTTTACGGAAATTGTTAAGGTCTTTACCGAGGGCAACTATCTGCTTATGGTGGCGGAGTTTTTGCTCATCTCGGTTTTGTTCTACTTTGTAATGTGCGTTATGAAGAAGAACAACGCAGATATACTTAACATCATTTTCCCTGCGTACGTTGTAACCACGGGTGTAGCGTTTTTGTTTGTGGAGGATGTTAATAACTTCCTATACATAATCTTCCCCATGCTGTTCGTTCTCGCTCTTATCATTATGTTCTCAACCGAGATAAAGAGAATGATATGGAACATGAGCAAGAAAAACGTTGATACGAAAAACCCCGAGCTTTCAAAGGATAAAAACTCCACGAGGGAGAGCATCAACGAGATCATCAAGGCGCTTCAGAACATGTCAAAAAACGATATAGGCGCGCTCATAATTCTCGCATCCGCACCTATGCCAAACTCCATTTTGGAAAGCGGCGTTTATATGGATTGTAAAATATCCTCTGCGCTTATTGAAAGCGTATTTTTCCCCAAAACTCCCCTTCACGACGGTGCAATGGTCATAAAGGGCAACAAGATCCTTTCAGCAGGCTGCTTCCTGCCACTCTCGCAGGAGGTAAATCTTCCCAAGGATCTCGGAACCCGTCACAGAGCGGGTATCGGTATAACCGAAACCATCGACGTTACCGCTATAATCGTATCCGAAGAAACGGGCGTTATATCAATAGCAAACGGCGGCAAGATCAAGCGCTATGCGGATTCTGAAATGCTAAGGCAAACGCTTACGCGCTTCTATGCTCAGGAAGACGATAGGTAAGGAGGAAAATATAATGGCTGATAAAAAGAATAAAAAGTCACTTGCTTATAAGATTTTTGTGGAGAATATAGAAATAAAGATAATTGCGATAGTGCTTGCACTTTTCGTAACGATTATAATTAACATTAAGTAACGTTAAAGAGTATAAAAACCTCCTGTTTGGCAACCATTAAGCCGATAGGAGGTTTTTGTTTTATGAAGAATTATTTAACTACGAGAGAGGGCTCAAGCCCGTTTGGACTGTTTGGAGAGCTTGAAAGCTTCTTTAGCCCCTTCAGGACGGAGGACGTGCACGTTCTCGCAACCGACGTAAAGGAGTATCCCACTTATTATCTTCTCGAGGTGGAAATACCGGGTATGGTAAAGGGCAATGCGGATATTTCATACGAAAACGGCTACCTCACGGTGGCTGCAACTAAAACGGATGAGAACGACGGAACGCTCGGTAAATGGCGGTATATTAAAAGGGAGCGCACGGTGGGTGCAACGCGCAGGTTTTACGTTGGCGACGTAAACGACGCCGACATCAAGGCGACCTACAACGACGGCGTTTTGTACGTCAGCGTGCCTAAAACAGAGCGCGGTGGCGAAACGGTAAAGAAGATTCAAATTCATCATCCGGGCGATCCTATTAAGGATTAAATTACCGTTAATGCGTGAAAAAGGGCACTTTTACAAGTGCCCTTTGCATTATAGATATGCTTTTAACCTCTTTTCGTAGCTTTCCTCAAGCCCGGCAAGCTTGTTTGCAAGTGCTTCAACCTCCGGCGTTGTTTCGCCTTCCTTTTCGCCAAGCTCGCGGTAAATATCGGTTATGCCCATAATAGTTCCCTTAATCATCATTTCGGCAATGTGGGAGCGGTTGTCATTTTTCGCCGCGTTCATCTTAACTGAAGCCTTCAGCATCATCTTTTTCATGGGGCCTATGTCCTTAGGTGTAATATCGTTATCCTTCATGAAGCCCGATATCTCACCTATAATCTTCTCGTAGCCCTCGTATTGCTCCTTAAGCTCCGCTCTCATCATGGCATCGTCCGTTTCGGGGATAAGGTCAGAGATGGATTGCAGCGCAACGTGTGCGTTTTGATAAAGGTTGTTCAGGGTTTCCTCGTTTGACTTTCTGTATTGCATATTTTTTTCTCCTTTTTGTTAAAAAGTTTGCTTCATCTGTAAAAAAAGTATGTAAAATCGTTGACTTTTTTTTGATTTTACTGTATATTATATGGGAACCGCTCGGATCGGGCTTTTTTAAGTGCGCAATTTGCGCCGCCTAAGCTTTCGGCGAGATTGGACAGGGAGGTAAAAAAATGTACGCTATTATTGCAAACGGCTCAAAGCAGTACAAGGTTACCGTTGGCGAAACGGTTAAGTTTGAAAAGCTTGAGAAGAACGTTGGCGAAAAGGTAGAGTTTGAGGTGCTTCTCGTATCTGACGAGAACGGCGTTAAGCTCGGCGCAGACGTTGCAGGTGTTAAGGCAGTTGGCGAAGTAGTTGCACAGGATAAGTTCAGAAAGGTTATCGTGTACAAGTACAAAGCTAAGAAGAACATCAGAAAGAAGCAAGGCCACAGACAGCCGTTCACGGCAGTTAAAATCGAGAATATCGGTTAACAGTATTTAAGACATTCGGAGGAGTTTAATATGATTTTAATCAGATTATTTGCTCATAAGAAAGGTGTCGGCAGTACCAGAAACGGAAGAGACAGTGAGTCGAAGCGCCTTGGTGCAAAGCGTGCGGACGGACAGGCCGTACTTGCCGGTAACATCATTTACAAACAGAGAGGAACTCACATTCATCCCGGTGTAAACGTAGGCATCGGTAGTGACGATACTCTTTACGCTCTTACTGACGGCGTAGTAAAGTATGAAAGATTGGGCAAAGATAAGAAACAGGTTAGCGTTTACGCAAAATAATTAAAAATTAAAGGACGGCAGAGTTGCCGTTCTTTTTTTTATGCCGCAGACATTTTATCTGCGGCTCTTTTTTTTGCCTATGCGGCATATATTAAAAGTATGAAAAAAACAGTCAGTTGGTTTTGCCTTGCTGTCGTGGCATGCTTTATAGTGTTTGCCCCGCGCTATTTAAGGGCAGAGGATAAAATTGATGAAGGCGCTGTAAGTACAGTTCTCGTTATGTGGCACGTGGATACGTTCGAGGGCGGCACAGGCTCCCGCCAGGATTTTTTAATGAAAAGCGCCGTAGAGTTTGAAAAACAAAACAACGGCGTTCTCGTTTCGGTTATCAAACACACAGAGGAGAGTGTGCACGAGAATTTCAGCCGAGGCATTTTGCCGGATATGATATCCTTTGGTGTAGGAGTATACGATGTTGTAAACTACGCAAAACCCCTTAAAACACGCATAAACAACGCATTTTTTGCATCGGTTGAGAGTGGAGGCGGAGTGTTTTGTTATCCGTACGCCTTTGGCAGATACGTCAAACTTAGTATTGAGGGGAGCAAGGGCGAGGGTGTTATCGTATCGAAGGGAAAAAACAATCTGCCTCTGTTTATGAGTGGCCTAGTAAATGACGGCAAAGTTTCCGTCTTTGAACCGCTCGAGGCATACTCCAGGCTTTTAAGCGGAAAATATGCAAGCATGATAGGAACGCAGAGAGACGTTTATCGGCTTACTTCAAGAGGCGTTCAGTTTACTTGCTTGCAGGCTTCGGTCAAAACCGATCTCGTTCAGTACGTTGCCGTAACTGCTGTTGATGGGGCGCGTGCAGAGCTTGCTGCAAGTTTTGCCGCATACCTTCTGACTGATGCCGTTCAAAAGCGGCTCAATGAGATCGGCTTGTTTTCACCTGTCGGTGTATCTGTTGATTACGGCATAGAGGCAATGAACACGCTTGAAGAAGATCCGCCGAGTGGGGTGTTGTCTGCGATTCTCGATGGGCAGAAGCATCGGGAGCTCGTGCAAAATGACGGAAAAAATGATTTTTTTGAAAAATTTGAAAATTATATGAGGTATTAGTTTGTAAATATTGCAAACATAGTGTAAAATATAAAGGAGTATAAATTGGCAGATTATACCGTATTTGAAAATGAACTTGTAAAATCGGGAGCGCGCTTCACCAGAGCCGAGCCGCTCTCGTTACACACCACGGTTGGAATCGGCGGTGGCGCGGACTTTTTAGTGCAGCCGAAATCCGTGGTAGAATTGGTAAAAGTGGCCGAAATCGCGCAAAAAACAGGCGTAAGATACTTTTTCTTCGGGAAAGGGAGCAATCTTTTGGTGTCGGATAACGGCTTCCGCGGTGCGGCAATCTGTACAAAGGGCTTGAACGACGTGTGCGTTGAAAGGGATATAGGAGATATTGCTTTTGTCCGCGCCTTTTGCGGAACTACACTTCAAGCATTAAATTCCTTTTGCTTTGCAAACGGCCTTTCGGGTGTAGAGTTTTTAAACGGGATTCCCGGAACAGTTGGTGGGGCGATAACGATGAACGCATCCTTTTCAGGTAAAAGCATTGCGGATATAACGTCATCCGTGTTTGCGGAATCGGGCGGAAGATTGCTGTTGAAAAACGGCGCGGAGTGTGGCTTCGGTTATAGAAAAAGCGTTTTTCAATCAAACGGTTCGGTTGTTATAAGTGCCCTTTTTCGCACAAAAAAGGTAAGTATTTCAAAAATTAGGGAAAATTTGTCCGCGTATAAGCTTTTAAGAAAAAGCCAGCCTTCAGGTAAAAGCATGGGCAGCGTTTTTAAAAACGGGGAGATCCCGGCAGGCAAAGCTGTAGATGCGGCAGGGCTAAAGGGCTTTAGAGTTGGCGGCGCGTATGTTTCCGATAAGCACGCAAATTTTATTTTGAACGACGGCACGGCTACTGCAAGTGACGTCAAGGATCTTATTATGATAATCAAGGCGGTCGTCAAGGATAAGCTTGGCATCTCGCTTGTGGAAGAAATACAGTATATAGGAGAATTCAGATGAAGCTTTTAGGCGATTACCACACCCACACGGTTTACAGTCACGGCACGGGAAGGGTGATGGACAATGCGCTTGTCGCTAAAGAAAAGGGGCTTGAGGAGATCGGCATATCCGATCACGGCTTTTCTCACCCGCTGTACGGCATTAAAAAAAGCTGCTTGGACTTTCTCCGTTTGGAGTGCAAGGAAGCACAGGAGAAAACGGGTGTTCGCGTACTCGTTGGGATTGAGAGCAACTTCGTAAACAAATCCGGTAGGTGCGATCTTTCCGAGGATCTTTACGATAAATTCGATATTTTTCTTGCCGGCGCACACGTTTTTGTCGGCTATAAAGATATGTCAACCTGGTGGAACGTTGGCGTAGCATCTCCGCTTGTAACGGCATTTGGCGGTAAAAGGGGGGAAAGGGCGAGGAGCTTTATAACCAACATGTATATAACCGCCATTTCAAGTCAGCCTATAGACGTACTCACTCACCTTGATTACCGCGTATTTTCAAACGTCAAGGAGGTTGCCGATTGTTGCCGACAGTTCGGAACGTACGTGGAGATCAACACTAAAAAGACGCACATGACTGACGAGCAGTGGAGAGAGGTTTACTCAACGGGTGTGAATTTCGTTATCGGTTCAGATGCTCACAGCCCAAACAGGGTTGCGGATATTGCCCCTGCGCTTGAGCTTATGGAAAGGGTTGGTATTTCGCCCGATCGCGTTCACAATTTAAACGGAAAGCCAAGCTTTCGTTTTGCAAAATATAAGGGGACGAGCCTATGAATTTCACACGGCAAATTAAAAAGGAGGTAGTGCGTGGCGGATACTCGTCTGCGTGCTGCAGAATAGCCTGTTTATCTGCGTTTTTGCGTACTTCAGGATCAATTTTAACGCGCGGAAGCACCGTTGGATTTTCCTTTTTTACGGAAAGCTCGTCAACTGCAAAATTCTTTTCGGAGTTGATCGGCAGCATGTTTTCCGTCGAGGGGGTAACACTTCCTAATAAGCCGGGCGCAAAGGAAAAGTACGTTTGCGAGTTCGTTTCGGATAGCTCGCTCGGTGTTCTCGTTGAGCTTGGCATTTTGATTGCCTCTCCCGATGGGATAGGGGTGCAGATGGGTATAGACAAATTTTTAATTGAGGCAGAGTGTTGCAAGCGTGCTTACGTTGCAGGGGCGTTTCTCGGCGGCGGAAGCTGTACTGTGCCCACGGAGGACGGCGCACGCAACACGGGATACCACCTTGAGTTTGTGTTTTCATATTACGAAACGGCACACGCCTTTTCCGAACTGCTTGCTGAATTTGATATCCTCGCAAAGCTGATCGAGCGCAAGAATACCTTTGTGGTATACGTTAAAAACAACGATGAAATACAGGAGGTCCTCACTCTTATCGGGGCGGACGAGTGCGGCTTGACGCTTGCCGAAACGGTGGTGAGAAAGGACTTTAACAATAAGGTGAATCGCAAGTTAAACTGCGATTTAGGCAACATTTCTAAGCAAATAGCTGCTGCAGAGAGGCAGATAGAGGCAATAAATGCAATAGCTGAAACGGTGGGGTTGAGCTCGCTTAAAAGAGAGCTTAAGGACGTTTGCGAGCTTCGGCTTGCCGATAGCCTCTTAACGCTTGAGGAGATGGCGGACAAGCTTGGCGTGACCAAAAGCTGCGTCAACCACAGAATGAGAAAAATAATGCAGATAGCGTCGGATATAAAAAATTAACAAAGGAAGAGAAAGGATGACGGATTTCGTTCATTTGCACGTTCACACGGAGTATAGCCTTTTGGACGGAGCAACTAAAATTGACGAGGTTTTTAAAATAGCAAAGGGGCTTGGGCAAACTGCCGTTGCGATAACAGATCACGGCAACATGTACGGAACGCTCTATTTTGCCGAGGAGGCGAAGAAGGCGGGCGTGCAGGCTATTATCGGCTGTGAAATGTATATGTGCGACGATATGACCAAGCGCACGGGTGGGCGTGCTGAAAACGAGTATGACCACCTTGTTTTGCTTTGCAAAAATAAAAAGGGCTACAAAAATCTTATCCGTTTGGACTCCGATGCGTGGACAAGCGGCTTTTATTCCAAGCCCAGATCGGATTATAAGCATCTGCGCGAGCACAGTGAGGGGCTCGTGTGCCTTTCCGCGTGCATTGCAGGCAGAATCCCTAAAAGGCTTTTAAATGGTGATTACGAGGGGGCAAAGAAGGTTGCCCTTGAGCTTAAGGATATCTTCGGTGAGGATTTTTATATTGAGATTCAGGATCACGGCATGGAAGAGGAGAAGTACGTAAATCCTCTGCTTGTCAAGCTTGCTAGGGAAATAGGCGTAAAGCTCGTTGCCACTAACGACGTGCATTATCTTGAAAAGAAGGATAGTGAGATGCAGGACGTTATGCTTTGCATCAACACGAAGAAAACGCTTGACGATCCCAATAGGCTCAAATTTTCGTCTGACGAGTTCTATTTAAAAAGCGGAGACGAGATGCTTGAGCTTTTCCCGAATTACCCGGATGCAATAGCAAATACCCTCGAAATCGCACAAAAATGCGCAGAAGAGGAGTGTTTTGACCTCACGCCGAAGGGTGATCCCATAAGGGATAAATCGCTGATTCCCGGCTATGTTCCGCCAAACGGCATGACGCCCTACGATTATCTTAGGATGCTCGGCGAGGAGGGCTTAAAAAAGAGATATAAGGAGATCACTCCCGTCATCAGGGAAAGGTTTGAGTACGAGCTTGGCGTCATCTCAAAGATGGGCTTTATTGAGTACTACCTCATAGTTTGGGATTTCATCAACTACGCGAGAGAGCACGATATTCCCGTCGGCGCGGGGCGAGGCAGCGGCGTAGGAAGTATAATTGCGTATTCGGTAGGCATAACGGACGTTGAACCTCTTCAGTACGCACTCGTGTTCGAGCGTTTTCTTAATCCCGAGCGTGTATCTATGCCCGACTTTGATATAGACTTTTGTAACGAGCGCAGACAAGAGGTTATAGAGTACGTGCGCGATAAGTACGGCTCCGATAAGGTTGCTCAGATAGTTACCTTTGGTACGCTCGCTTCAAAGGCGGCTATTAAGGACGTAGCGCGCGTGTATAACGTTCCCTTTGCGGATGTTAACAAGATAACCAAGCTTATGGATGGCAAGTCCACGATAGCTGAATCCCTCGGCTTTAAAAAGAACAAGGATGGCGTTGATGTAAGCGTTCGCGAGCTAAAGGAGTTGTATGACGACGATCCCGTGCTGCACAAGGTTATTGATATGGCTATGCGGCTTGAGGGCATGCCTAAAAACACCTCTCAGCACGCCGCAGGCGTTATTATATGCGCAAAGCCGCTTGCCGATAACATACCGCTTTCACTTAACGGCGGCGACGTCGTAACGCAGTTCGATATGAAGGAGGATGAGGCTCTGGGGCTTCTCAAGATGGACTTCCTTGCCCTCAGAACGCTCACGGATATAAAGAAAACACTAAACTATATCAAGGAGGATTTCGGGCTGGATCTCGATTTCCACGAAATAGGCTACGAAAATCCCGAGGCCTACGGGCTGATCGGAGAGGGCGATACGGACGCCGTGTTCCAGCTTGAAAGCCCGGGCATGAAAAAGTTTATGCGCGAGCTAAAGCCCGGCAATCTCGAGGATATTATAGCGGGCATTTCGCTGTACCGTCCGGGCCCGATGGACTCTATACCCAAGTATATAAAATATAAGCTCAACCCTGAAAGCATCACCTATAAAGATCCCCTTTTGGAGCCTATTTTAAAGGTAACCTACGGCACGCTGATCTACCAGGAGCAGGTTATGGAGGTGTGTCAGAAGCTTGCCGGATTCAGTCTCGGTCAGTCGGATATCGTCCGCCGTGCAATGGGTAAAAAGAACGTTGAGGAGATGGCAAGGCAGAAGAACTTTTTCGTGTTCGGAAAGCCTGCAGAGGGCGATAAACCTGCGATAGAGGGGGCTATTGCCAGAGGAGTGCCTCAGGCAGCGGCGGAGGACATCTTTGATGAGATGGCAGGATTCGCTAAATACGCCTTCAATAAATCGCATGCTGCGGCGTATGCCGTTCTCGCGTATCAAACTGCATATCTGAAGAAATTTTATCCTCACGAATTCCTTGCGGCGGTGCTGAATAACCGTATTGATAAGATTGAGGAAACCACGAAATATATTCAGTACTTAAAGGAGAAGAACATACCCGTTCTGCCCCCGGATATAAACAAATCCAAGCCGTATTTCTCAGTTGAAAATATGTGCGTGAGAATAGGTCTTGCGGCAATTAAAAACGTGGGCATCGGTGCGATCGAGGCGCTCGTTGAGGAGCGTAACGCCAACGGGCAGTTCACCTCATTTGAAAACTTCGTGTCGCGCTGTGCAGGCAAGCTTCTCAATAAGCGTATGCTGGAAAACCTCATTCTGGCAGGCGCGTTCGATTGCTTTGGTATAGCCAGGTCAAGGCTTATTGCCGTCCATGAAGGCCTTTTGGATAGGGTTGCAGGTATCGCAAAGCAGAGGGAGAGCAATCAGATATCTCTGTTTGACGAGATAATAAAGGAAGATAACACTATCACCGTTGATTATCCCGAGGATATCGACGAGTACGATCAGAAAACAAAGCTCAACAAGGAAAAATCTGTCATCGGTATTTACGTCAGCGGCCATCCGCTGGAGGGCTACGAGGAAAAATTCAAGGGCTTTTTCACAACCGATATTCTCCAGTATTTTGAAGAGGACGAGGATGGCGAAAAGTTCTACACCGAGCTGCGCGATGGCGAAAAGGTTACCATGGGAGGAATGATCCAGTCATGGTCAAGGATAACCACAAAGCGCGGCGACTATATGGCGTATATCATGCTTGAGGATATGTACGGGCAGATCGAGTGCGTGCTGTTCCCCAAAACGTACGAGAGGTTTAAAAATAATATCAAAGAGGAGGAGATCCTCAAGATCAGCGGAACGCTTAAGTACGAGAAGGGCAGCGACCCCAAGGTGTTGGTCGATTCTATCGAGATGTTTGAGGATTACACCGAGGAGCAGCCCTTGCAGCCCGAGCCGCCAAAGGAGAGGGATTGGCTACTTATCAAGCTTCCCGATGATAAGGCCGAGTATATATCCGATATTCTTGAAATTATGGATTTCTACGACGGGGAGATTACCGTTGTTATCGAGCATAAGGGAAAGAGATCCAGGGTGAGCAAAACAGTTCGCAGATGCAACGCTCTTGAGAGCGAGCTTCAGGCGTTTTTAGAGCCGGACGAATACGTCTTCTTCCGCAAGTAATAAAAAAGGCACTCCGCAGCTTAAAAGCATATTGCGGTGTGCCTTTAATTTTTTGATTAACCTTGTAAATTGCGTGTTGTTGCGTGTTTTACGGGGTTTTTGCTTTTTTGTGGATTGCTTTTTTCTTTTCTTTGGCGTTTTCCTTTATCGCGTCCTTCCTTGCGCGCTCCTTCATGTTGTTGCGTATCATGTTTCTGATAACCACTATAAATCCGATAAAGAGATAGGTATAGTATGAAATGATTCGCCAAACGAGCATGGGGTAAAAGCTTTCGAACACGATATAGAAGGTACCTTCCGATGCACCGGCCTTACCGGGGGTGGGGATCACGCTCGTAGCCGCGTAAATGAAAACGGTTATTGCCGTAACCTCAAGGTACGTTCCATGGTTCAGCCCGCAGGCGAGCATAACGAAATAGGTGATGGAAAACTCCGAAAGCTTTTCTAAAAACGAGATCAAAAAAGCGAACAGCATTGTGCTTTTTGTTTTCCACATAAACGCGAGGCTGGAGCGGAAGTCGTTAATCATTGAAATAGTCTTTTCCGTAACCACCTCAGGATCGCGAACGATATGCATTTTATTAAGCAGATTGACGCCAAACGAAACCACCTTTGCAACAAGACGGGGCATAATTGAGAACAGGATTATCGAAACGGGTATTATAAACGTTATCGAAACGCCCACGTATGCACAGATCTTAACGAAGGTTGATGATATAACGTCGTTGTAGAAAGTAAACGCTATGAGCGCCATTATAAGGTATGCGCACGTTGATAAAAAGCCCTGAACAACGGGAACGGCGGTTGCCGCGCCTACCGTCACCTTGTTTTTCCTTAAATAATAAACCTGGAAGGGCTTACCTATAAAGGAAAACGGGGTGATGTTCATATAATACCTTGCGAGAATAACGCTGGTCGTAACCGGCTTTGCCTTGCTTGTGCCCGTGGTAACCTTGATCATGCGCATAATTTTCAGCGACTGAAATACGTAAACGCCAAGCGCGCAGACAACCGCTATAACAAGGTAATACCAGTTGTTTGCAAGGGCGGAAGTAAACGCTGAAAAGCTGTGCGGCGTCGCGTCCTCTCCGTGAAATTCGATCATAGACGTTATCGCTATAACGATCACGTTCAAGGCGATAAAGAGCATTAACAGCCAGGTTTTCCTCTTTATCTTTTTGCTGTAGTTTGTGTGCCTATGCTTAATTTCGTCGTTAAGGTCAATAGCCGAAACGGGGATTTCAATATCCTCCTTTTCGGTATCGTCAACGCTTTGCAGAGGCAAGGCCGTTGTGCTTTCTGCAGCGTCGTGGCTTGGATGTTGCCGCGGTTCGGTGGATATTGAATTATGTTCGGTGTTCTTTTCTTCCTTAGCGGCGATACTCGCGGCTCTAAATTGCTCGCTTAGAGAATCGTTTCTATCCACTTAAACACCTCGGTATTTTTTTAGAGAAAGCACGCCGCTTATTTGTTTTAAGCGGCGTAATTTAATTAAAGCGCTTCAACCTTCACTACAATTTTGCTTGAAATATTAGGCAAAAGCTTAACGTCAACCCTATAAATACCCAAGGTTTTTATGGGTTCTTTTAAAACTATTTTCTTTTTATCAACCTCAAAGCCCATGGAAATAAGGCTATCGGCAATCTCCTGTGTGGTTACGGAGCCGAAAATCTTACCCTTCTCTCCGCATTTTACCTTAACGGTAACTTCTGCAAGATTCATTTTTTTTGCAAGCTCGGTAAAGCGCTTTATCTCTTCCTGCTTGTGAAAGGCTTCAGCTTCCTTTTTCTGATTGAGATTGTTAACACTAACCGAATCGGCTTCTATCGCAAGGCCCTTTTTAAAAAGGCAGTTTCTTGCGTAACCGTCGCTCACTTCCTTAATTTCACCCTTTTTACCGGTGCCCTTAACGTCAGCAGTTAAAATAACCTTCATAGCGACCTCCTGTTTATCCTTTTAATTCAAATGCATTATCGCACAAATCTCCTTTTATATTATATAAAAACAGGGAGAAAATGTCAATAATATTCTTCAGAATTTTGCGCAATATACAAAAAAAGGAGGTGAGCACAAAATGCATCCTAATGAGAATATTCGCTGTGACGTTTGCTCCTGCATGCACAATTGCGATGGCAAAAACTGTACTCTCGAGCAGGTTAAAATAACCACAGATTGTACCGATTGCACCTGTTGTGATAACTATTGCTACAAGGAAAACGTTTAATCAAAGAGCTTGCGCGTTGTTTTTTTAGGACAGCGCGCTTGTTTTTTATGTGTTTTTACTTAATTTTTGGGCAAACCGCTCAAAAATGAACAAAATATTATGTTACAAATTTTATTTGACATGTGTGGCAAAAATATTGTATAATGTAAAAACCTAGGAGAATGTACTTATGAGTGAAAATAAAGTTTTCCAAGAGAATAAAGGAGCTATAAGCAACGCTCGCGAGTGCGGGTATGACTGCGGCAGCTGTAAGCATTTGTGTGCCTGTGCCGTGTGTGAAGAGCCCGTGTGTGACGAGTGCGTGTGCGCAGTTTGTAACGCAAGCTGCGATGATTGCGAATGCTCTATTTGCGAAAAGCCCACCTGCGTTGGCTGTAGTGTTGCGCCCGTAAAAACTCTTAAGGAGCAACGCGAGACGTTTGTTGAAGCTCAGGCCGAATGCTGTGTTACCGAGCAGGACGAAAACGTTGAAGATGCGTCGGAAGGGCAGATTGAATTAGCCGATATTGAAGGCTTTGCTCTTAATGAGCAGGCATCGGAGCAAGTTTGCTTTGAGGAAGTTCAGGAGGTTCGTCTTTGCGATTTAGAGCCCACTGAAGAAGCTTTCGTTGAAGAGGCTGCCAAAGAGGCACCCGTCGATGAAGCCGCTCCCGCGGTTGAAGAGACCGTAGAAGAAGCTCCCGTTGAAGAGGTTGCCAAAGAAGCACCCGTCGATGAAGCCGCTCCCGTGGTTGAAGAAGCCGCAGAAGAAGATCCCGTTGAAGAGGCTGCCAAAGAGGCACCCGTCGATGAAGCCGCTCCCGTGGTTGAAGAAGCTGCAGAGGAAGCTCCCGTTGAAGAGGTTGCCAAAGAGGCACCCGTAGAGGAAGCCGCTCCCGCGGTTGAAGAGGCTGCAGAGGAAGCTCCCGTTGAAGAGGTTGCCAAAGAAGCACCCGTAGAGGAAGCAGCTCCCGCGGTTGAAGAGGCTGTAGAGGAAGCTCCCGCATCTGAAGAGGTTGTGGATGGCGATGGGCAGGAAGCATCTGCAGAGGAAGAGGCGATGCTCAACGAAGAGGACGAGCCCGAGGCTCCCGATCCCGAGGAAGCATCTAAAGAAGAGCGCAAGCGCATGGTTGCAGAGCTGATGCCTCAGCTTGCAATTCCTCCGCGCAGAAGATACATAGCAGCTCCCTCTGAAAAGGCGGAGATAGATGAAGAGTACACGGTTGAGATCCTCAACAAGAGTGAGATGAAGGAGAACGTTCAATCGGTATTCAAGGCTCTCATCAAAGAGGGTGTTAAGCTTGGGTATCTTGATAAATACGATGGCCTCAGCGCTTCCGAGATAAAGGAAGAGTATGAGGGCGAGCTCGTTTACGAGGTTGCCGATCAGGAGCTCCGCAAAATGGCGCTCAGGATCTGTCAGGTTAAAAAGGAAACCAAAATCGGTGTTTATGCGTTCAGCTGGGACGGAACTGACGTTCACCACCTCGGCTATCTGAACGAGCCCGAAAAGGCAGAGGCGTTGATCCCGTATATTGAAGATAAGGATAACTACGTGTTCAACATCTGCGGTATTATCACGGGTGGAAAGTTCAAGAGCGTTGAAAAGGATCCCAAAACCGAAAAGATCAAGATCAAGAACTGTGAGGGCTTGCCCTACGGTGTAGAGCTTGATATTGCAATCTATAAAAAAATAGAGAGATGATTTTTTTCCGCGGAAGGCATATTGCCGTCCGCGGATTTTTTTTTGACAAAATATTACCGTTATTCGCGCGTAAATAAATTCTAAAAGTCGCCGTTATCACATAAGTTAAAGTGTATAACAAAAAAAGGAAGGTGTTTTATGAACGATTTCGATTACGCACGAATGATTGAAATACCCGTCAGTACTTGTGACGTCGTTGCAAAAAAGCAAAAAAGACTGTGGTTTAAGCGCCCCGAGGCATTAAAGCAGGAGCTTATCGAAACGGTAAACGGTGAGGATGCCGTAATGGACGGCGACGAAGCAGACGAGCAACCTTTGTTTAAGGATTTTGTTGGCTCGGTGGAGATCACCAGCGTTGCCGATGAAAAAAAGAATAGAAGGGGGGCGTTCTTTAAGAGGTTTAGGCCGGATATCGTCACGGCGCAAATCGCCGTCGTCATAGTGCTTGCTCTCACCGTCATGCTTACGAATATCTTCTGGAAGGATAGCGGAATAAACACGCTTATCCGCAGCGCCTTTGCGGGCGAGGCAAAGGAAGAGGTTGTTGAAATGGGCTATTCGGAGTTCATCGCACACTCGCCGTCTCGCAGTGGAGCGGTCAGCGTTGAGGAGGGCGTTATGAGCTTCTCGTCCGGTGGCAGTATCTATCCCGTGTGTGATGGAAAAATAACAAAAGTGGCCGAAAACGCAGGAAAATACGATATTTCGATACAGTACAGCACGAGTTTCAGCGCACTTATATCGGGTGCTGATTACGCATACTACGGTCAGGGTGACACTGTTTACAGCTCCGTTCCCGTGTGTTATTCCGGAAGTGGCGAGGTAAAGGTTTATTTGTATAACGACGGAAAGCTGCTCACCGATTACGCCGTGGATAACGGAAAGATCGTATGGCTAAGCTAAGGTTTACAATTCATCCGCTTTTCTTTTTGTTTGGGCTTTATTTTGCCTTAACCGGCAGAATATTCGTGTTCATAACCTACACGATAGTTGCGGTAATACACGAGATAGGCCACAGTATTGCTGCTGCAAGGCTTGGCTATAAGCTTAGCAGAATCGTGCTGATGCCATACGGTGCCGTTGTTTACGGCAATATTCGCGGCTTAAGCTTTGCGGATGAAATAAGGGTGGCGCTTGCGGGGCCGGTAACAAACCTCGCCTGCGCCGTTTTTTTTGCAGCGCTGTGGTGGATAGCTCCCGAAAGCTACGCCTACACCGATCTTGCGATGACGGCATCTCTTTCAATCGCCACGGTAAATCTCCTTCCCTGTCGCCCCTTAGATGGGGGAAGGGTTCTTCACGCCTTCTTGTCGTCCCACCTCTCGGAAAAGCTTGCCGATACTATTCTTTTAGTGAGTGGTGTGGTGTTTTCGTGCGTTTTAGGGGGTTTATTTGTGATTTCTTGCTTTTATACGATCAATTTTTCTCTGCTCTTCTTTGCGTTGTTCGCATTTTTCGGCACGGTGTTTGCCGGCAAGAAAAACCGATACGTCCGCATTTATGAAAGCTATTTTGGCGGCGCAATGGAGAGAGGTGCAGAGGTTAAACGCATTGCCGTCACGGGTGACGTAACCGTTAAGCGACTCGTCAGTATGCTTGATACTCGCACTCTCACGGAGGTGTGTGTGTGCTCTAGCGAGGGAAAAACACTCAAGGTTTTATCTCCCCGAGAGGTTTGTGCAATTGCATCGGCCTCAAATCTTTATCTTAAGCTCAGCGAGGTAATCTGATTTTCAGTGGCTTTCGGCAGGGACTTAAATGGTAAAAATTCTCATATATAATCGGTCTTTTTAAAAAATTTTAATAAAATTGTCATTGTCGTTTTTATTTAGTTGCAATTAGTGGGCGTTTGTGGTATAATGGCTTTCGTGGTTTTAATCGATAAAAAAATATCGATTGAGCGAATAGAGAAAAAACACATTGAGAAAAACACTAATTTCAGCAGAGGAGGCACGGTTAAATGAGTAAAGTAACCATTATCGGGGCAGGTTCGGTTGGGGCAACGCTGGCGTACGCGATGTCGCTTAAGGGCACGGCTTCGGAGATCGTTCTCGTTGATATCAACGAGAAGAAGGCGGAGGGCGAGGCTCTTGATATCAGGCAGGGCTTGCCGTACAGTCCGCAGAACAAGATTCACTCTGGATCGTACGAGGATGCAGCCGGCTCGGATATCGTGGTCATCACGTCCGGTGTACCCAGAAAGGCGGGTATGTCCCGTCTTGATCTGGCACAGGTAAATGTCAACGTAATTAAATCCATAGCGCCACAAATCACCAAGTATGCGCCGGATGCTGTGTACGTAATAGTCAGCAATCCCGTTGACGTTTTAACCTACGTATTCCAAAAGGTTTCGGGCATACCTGAAAGCAGAGTAATCGGCACCGGCACTCTTCTCGATACTGCGCGCCTTAGAACAAAGCTTTCGGAAAACTACAATATCAGCATGAAGAACGTTCACGCATACGTTTTCGGTGAGCACGGCGATACCTCGTTTGTGCCGTGGTCGGTAAGCAACATTTCCGGCATAAGCGTTAAGGAATACAGCAAGCACGTTGTAAATAAAACGAATATGAGGGAAACGGAATTCACCTTTGAGGAGATAGAGGAGCACGTTAAAAAATCGGGCGGATGGATAATTGAAAGGAAGGGCGCAACCTTCTATGCTATCGCTGCTTGCGTCACCCAGATTTGCGCTTGTGTTTTTTCCGGCGTGGATACCGCTCTTACCGTTTCAACGATGCAGCATGGCGAGTACGAGGGCGTTGATGACGTTTGCCTTTCCACCCTCACTCTCATAAACAGAACGGGCGTTTGCGGAAAGGTTATGCTACCCTTAACGGATGAGGAGCAAGCCCTTCTCAAGGCAAGTGCTTCTAAGCTTAGGGAAGTAATAGATTCGGTTACTATTTAGTTGTGGTCGGCAGAAGATTTCTGCCGGCTTTATAGCCGTTTAAATTGCGAAAAAGGACACTTTTAAAGAATAAACACATTAAAGGACAAAGATGAAATACAGTTATTATCCGGGTTGTACCCTGAAAACAAAAGCAAAGGATCTTGATATTTACGCGCGCAGCAGTGCAGAGGCTCTCGGCGTTGAACTCGTTGAGGTTAAGGAGTGGCAGTGCTGTGGCGGCGTTTACACAACGGCGCAGGACGAGATCGCAACCAAGCTCTCCGCCGTGAGAACTCTTATGAGTGCGCGTGACGAGGGCACTGACCTCGTTACCGTTTGCGCTGCCTGCCACAACGTTATCAAGCGCGTCAATGACGACATGAGGAATAACGAATACGTGTCTACGCGTGCAAACAATTATTTGCAGGCTGAAGCTCCTTATGCAGGCGAAACGAGAGTTATACATTTTCTTGAGCTTCTTCGCGATGAGATAGGCTTTGAGAATATAAAAAAGGCGGTAAAGAACCCCATTAGCAAAAAGATAGCGGCGTACTACGGCTGTCTGCTTCTTCGTCCAAGCTCCGTTATGCAAATGGATAATCCGGAAAATCCGAGTATTTTAGAGGACTTTATAAAGGCGATTGGCGCTACCCCCGTGATCTCTGCTTACAGGAACGAATGCTGCGGCTCTTATTTTGCCGTAACCGATAAGTCCATAGCAAAGCGCAACAGTAGCAAATTTGTCGATTCCAGTGAGAAAAACGGGGCTGAAATGATTTTAACGGCATGTCCGCTTTGCTTGTATAACCTAAAACAAAATGGCGGAGCGAGTGTTCCCGTCGTTTACTTTACCGAGCTTTTAGCTGAAGCGTTGGGGGTGAAATAAAATGGCAAATTTAAACTTAACGAGCGAAAATATAAAGCGCATAAGCGGTGTAGACGCGCGCAAATGTATGCGTTGCGGAAAGTGCACGGCGTCCTGCCCGAACTTTGAGGATATGGAATACCATCCCCATCAGTTCGTATATTTTATAGAAAACGGCAAGCTGGATAAGCTTCTTGAATCCAAGTCTGTATTTAAATGCCTCAGCTGCTTCGCTTGTGTGGAGCGTTGCCCAAGGCAGGTTGAGCCCGCAAAGCTTATCGAGGCAGTAAGGCTCACCGTTATAAGGCAGCAGGGCGCAAATCATCTTTTGCCCGATGAAATTCCTGCGGCGATAGATGAAGAAATGCCCCAGCAGGCACTCGTTGCGGCTTTCCGTAAATTTACCAAATAACCCCATAAATCTCACAAAATCAAACAGTTTTATATAAAGAGAGGAAATTAAATTGCAAAAGATAGGCGTATTCATTTGTTGGTGTGGCTCAAATATTGCCGCCACCGTCGACGTGAAGAGAGTTGCAGAGGCAGCGCTTCACGAGCCGGGCGTCGTCTATTCGGCCGATTATCAATATATGTGTTCGGAAAGCGGTCAAACGCTTATTAAGAACGCCATAAAAGAAAAAGGCCTTACGGGTGTGGTAGTATGCTCTTGCTCTCCGAGAATGCACGAGGCTACCTTCAGAAAGGCTGCGGAGAGCTGTGGCCTTAACCCCTACATGGTTGAGATAGCCAACATCCGCGAGCACGTTTCGTGGATACATAAGGATATAGAGGAGGCGACGGAAAAGGCCGTTATTCTAATGCGCGCAGCCGTTGCTAAGGTAAACCTCAATCAGTCGCTTACCGCAGGCAAGAGCGACGTTGTTAAGCGTGCCCTCGTTATTGGCGGTGGCATAGCGGGAATACAAACGGCTATTGATATTGCCGATGCCGGCTATGAGGTTGATATCGTTGAAAAGAAGCCCACAATAGGCGGCAAGATGTCACAGCTGGATAAAACCTTCCCCACGCTTGACTGTGCGGCTTGTATTCTCACCCCAAAAATGGTTGAGGCGGCAAGCCACGAAAAGATCAGGATCATTTCTTACAGCGAGGTGGAAAGCGTTTCCGGCTTCGTTGGTAACTTTACCGCGAGGATAAAGAAAAAGCCCAGATACGTAAACGAGGCTCTCTGTACCGGATGCGGAATATGTGCGGAGAAGTGCCCTTCGAGAAAATCCAAAAACGAGTTTAACGAGGGGATGGACACTCGCGGCGCTGTATACATCCCGTTTGCACAGGCAGTACCCAAACTCGCGGTTATCGATCCCACGGCTTGTATCAAGTTCAAAACGGGCAAGTGCGGTCTTTGTGAGCGAAATTGTACTGCAAAGGCTATTGATTTTAACCAAAAGGAACAGATAATAGAGGAGAAGTACGGCGCAATCGTTGTTGCAACGGGCTTCAATCCCATAAAGCTTGATGGGCTTGAGGAGTACGGATACAGCCAAAATGCAGACGTTATCACGTCGTTAGAGCTTGAAAGACTCATGAATGCGGCAGGTCCTACCGGCGGTGTGCTTTTAAGGCCGTCTGATAGGCAGCATCCCCATAAGATCGTTTTCGTTCAGTGCGTAGGTTCAAGAGGTCTTCGCCCGTGCGATAAGCCTTATTGCTCAAAAATCTGCTGTATGTATACGGCAAAGCATTCAATGCTTATTCGTGAAAAATACCCCGATACCGAGGTCTACGTGTTCTATATAGACGTGCGTACGCCCGGTAAGAACTTTGATGAGTTTTACCGTCGCGCCGTTGAGCAGTACGGAGTTCATTACGTAAAGGGGCAGGTTGGCAAGATCGTAAACGACGGCGGCAAGCTCATCGTTCACGGCTCCGATCTTCTCATGAACGAGCAGGTCATAATAGATGCCGATCTCGTTGTGCTCGCGGCGGCAATAGAGCCTGATCCCACCGCAAAAAGCGTTGCAACGATGCTCACGGCAAGCATTGATACAAATAACTTCTTTACCGAAGCGCATCCCAAGCTTCGCCCCGTGGAATCTCCCACGGCAGGTGTATTCCTCTCGGGCGTTTGTCAGGGGCCCAAGGATATTCCCGAAACGGTTGCTCAGGCTTCCGCTGCGGCAGTAAAGGTCGTTGGGCTTCTCAGTAAGGATCAGCTCACGTGCAACCCGTGCGTTGCCGGCTCAAACGAGCTGCTCTGCAACGGCTGCTCCTCGTGTGAAAAGGTTTGCCCCTACGGCGCAATATCGTATATTACAAAAGAGGTAAGGCGCGGTGATTTCCGCCGCGTGGCGTTCGTAAACGAGGCTGTGTGTCAGGGCTGCGGTGCTTGTACCGTTACTTGCCCCTCCGGAGCTATGGATCTAAAGGGCTTTACCAACAAACAGATTATGGCGGAGGTTGATGCGATATGCAAGTAGAAAATAAGGAATTTAAACCAACCATAGTTGCCTTTTGCTGTAACTGGTGCAGCTACGCGGGTGCAGACCTTGCGGGAACGGGAAGAATGCAGTATCCTGCAAACGTTAAGATAATAAGGGTTCCCTGCTCGTGCAGAGTAAATCCTACGTTTATACTTCGTGCCTTTCAGCGTGGGGCAGACGGCGTTATAATGTGTGGCTGTCACCCCGGCGATTGCCACTATACGTCTGGCAATTATTATGCGAGAAGGCGCATGACCATGCTCTTTGATTTTCTCGATTATCTCGGTATCGAAAAGGGCAGAACCCGCGTTGAGTGGGTATCTGCAGCAGAGGGCGCAAGGTTTGCAAGCGTAATGAACGAGTTCGTTAAAAACGTAACCGAGCTCGGCCCGAATAAGAGAATAACCGATCTTCGTTGCAAGATGGAAAAGGAGGGTGAATAATGAAAAAAGTCCTCGATATCATGCAAAAACGCGCAAAACAGCTTCTCGGTGAAGGAATTGTAAACCGCGTTATCGGCTGGAAAACCGGCGAGTTTGGATACGATCAAACGCCTGCCGTTTTCACTTCGGCGGCGGAGCTTTCATCTCTTGTTTACGATAGCTTCAGCGCGCCAAACCTTTCCAAATATCTTATAGAAGAAACCAAGAAGGAAGGCAAGGCCCTTGTGTTTTTAAAGCCTTGCGATACGTATAGCTTTAACCAGCTAATCAAGGAGCACCGCATTGATAGGGAAAAGGTTTTCGTTATCGGCGTTGAGTGCTCGGGTAAGGTTGATATAAACTCTCTCAAAAGCCGTGGCGCGGTAGGCGTGATAGGTGTTGAGGATAACGGCGAAAAGGTTATCGCTCACACGCTGTACGGCGATATGGAATTTGCAAAGGATGACGTTTTGCTTGAAAAGTGCCGCTCCTGCAAGGGTAAGCAGCATATGGTCTTTGATGAGCTTATCATCGTCAATCCCGTAAAGGAAGAAAAGAACGACCGCTTTATCGGTGTCGACGCGCTCGATGCAATGACGCCGGACGAGAGGTTTGAGTTCTGGCGCGGTCAGCTTTTAAAATGTATCAGATGTAACGCATGCCGCAACGTATGCCCTGCATGCAGCTGTATTAAATGCGTTTTCGATAATCAGAATTCGGGTGTTGCAAGCAAGGCTTCTCCCGATACCTTTGAGGAGCAGATGTATCACGTTATAAGGGCTTTCCACGTTGCAGGCAGATGCACCGATTGCGGTGAATGCACGAGAGTTTGTCCGCAGGATATTCCCCTGCATTTATTGAACAGAAAGCTCATAAAGGATATGAACGCCTTTTACGGCGAATATCAGGCAGGCACGGATACGGATTCCCGTGCTCCTCTCACAAACTACACCAAAGAGGACGTTGAACCCAACGTTATTTCAGATAAAGGCGGTGATAAGTAATGTTTAAAATTAAGAAGAACAGTTTAAATAAACTTTACGCCGCAATAGCAGAGGCGCAAACCCTCTATATCCCATGTAACGTAAACGGCAAGCCAAACTTTGCCGTGTGGGGAGAAGGGGCGGACGTAGATCTCGCTTCGCTTAAAACTGTCAAGTCCGCAAAGGAGGTTTTCTTCCCCCAGTGCGAGGATATAGTTTCCTTTAAAACGAAGGGCAAGGAGATCACCGTTATAGATTGCAGGAAGGAAAGTGAGGATTTCGTAGTATTCGGCGTGCGCGCCTGCGATGCGAAGAGTTTTGAAATTCTCGATAAGGTTTTTCTTTCCGATCCTGTCGATACCTTCTATAAAACCAAGCGCGAGCACGGTACGGTTATCACTCTCGCTTGCTCAAGACCTGAGGAATCCTGCTTCTGCTCTGCGTTCGGTATTGACTGTGCAGAGCCGAGCGGCGACGTTGCCACCTATTTTTCGGGCGAATACCTTTACTGGTCGCCAAAGACGGAAAAGGGCCTAAATCTCACAAATTCGCTCAAAAATCTGCTTGAAATTGCAAACGATAAGGACAACCTTGCTCTTGAAAATGAGCAGAAAAACATCCGAGAGATCACCAAGAAGCTTCCCCTTTACGGGCTGGATCTTTCAAAGTGGGGAGCGGATGATCTGCTTGAGAAGTTCAATAGTGAAAAATGGCAAGAGCTATCTTCTGCTTGTCTTGGCTGCGGCGCTTGCACCTTCGTTTGTCCCACCTGTCAGTGTTATGACGTGCGCGATTTTGATAAGGGCAACGGCGTTCAGCGCTACCGCTGTTGGGATTCGTGTATGTATAACGATTTTACAATGATGGCGCACGGCACACCCCGTCCTACGCAAATGCAGCGCTTCCGCCAAAGGTTTATGCACAAGCTTGTTTACTTCCCGTCTAACAACGGCGGAGAGTTCAGCTGTGTAGGCTGTGGCAGATGCGTGGAGAAGTGCCCTATCAATATGAATATAGTAAAAGTAATCAAGGCGTTCGGAGGTGAAGGTAAATGATGAACGATATGCTTATTCCCGTAGTTGGTGTAGTAACCGATATCAGAAGGGACACCCCGGACGTTAAGACCTTCAGAGTGGTCGGGCTTGACGGTAAAAAGTGCTTTGAGCATATGCCCGGTCAATGTGCGATGCTTTCTATCCCCGGTGTTAGCGAGGCGATGTTTTCCATAACGTCTTCTCCCACAAACACCGAGTATATGGAGTTTTCGATAAAGAAATGCGGATGCCTCACCGATTGGCTTCACTCTATAGATGTCGGTCAGCAGGTAACCGTCAGAGGCCCTTACGGAAACGGCTTCCCCGTTGAAGAGGATCTTAAAGGCAAAAATCTCATATTTATTGCAGGCGGTATAGGGCTTGCTCCTCTCCGTTCTGTAATAAACTACGTGCGTGCAAACCGCAGTAATTACGGCAAGGTCACCATCGTTTACGGCTCAAGATCAATGGATGATCTCGTTGATTTTGAGGAGATCAAGAACGAGTGGGCAAATGAAAAGGACTTCAACGTGCATCTTACCATCGACCGCCCGCAGGAGGGCTGGGATGGGCACGTTGGCTTCGTTCCCGCTTACGTAAAGGAGCTTAACCTCAACGCGGCCGATACCGTTTTGCTTTGCGGACCGCCTATCATGATTAAGTTCACCCTTGCGGCACTGATCGAGCTCGGTTTTAACAAAACGCAGGTTTTTACAACGATGGAGCTTCGTATGAAGTGCGGCATAGGCAAGTGCGGCAGATGCAATATTGGCGATAAATACGTCTGCAAGGACGGTCCGGTCTTCCGCTGCGATCAGCTTGACGAGATGCCCGCCGAGTACTAATACCCCCTAAATCACGCAAAAACAGACATTTTTAATATATTCTAAGGAAATTGCTTTATGGAAAAGAAAGTTGACGTTTTTCTATACGGAAAGAAATACAGCGTGCCCGAAAGCTTAACTATTATGGGTGCTATGGAGTACGCAGGCTACGAGCTCGTTCGCGGCTGTGGATGTCGCAACGGCTTTTGCGGTGCATGCGCCACTATTTACAGAATAAAGGGCAAGCAGGAGCTTCATGCTTGCCTTGCCTGCCAAACGAAGGTTGAGGAGGGTATGTATATTGCAACCCTTCCGTTCTTCCCCCTTGTAAAGCAGGTTTACGATATCAATAAGATAAAGCCCACCGAGCAAATAATGATGCAGCTTTATCCTGAAATTTACGCGTGCGTTGGCTGTAACGCCTGCACCAAGGCATGCACGCAGGGGCTAAACGTTATGCAGTACGTTGCATACGCTCAGCGCGGCGAATACGCAAAGTGTGCGGAGGAGTCCTTTGACTGCGTTATGTGCGGAGTTTGCTCCTCTCGCTGTCCTGCGGGGATATCACATCCTCAGGTTGCGCTCCTTGCAAGAAGGCTTAACGGCAAGTACATAGAGCCCGAGTGTCAGCACCTTCTCGATAGGGTTAAGGAGATCGAGCAGGGGCAATACGATAAGCTTATTGAGGAGGTTATGAATAAACCCATATCCGAGCTCAAGGAGCTTTATAACACCAGAGAAATTGAGAAGTAAGGAGGGCCAAAGCTGTGTATACTAACGATATGCTTGAATCGATAAAAAAGGTTGAGGCCACAAGGGGGGCCCGTGTCGGTGCAAATCTTCGCCGCATGACGGCAGAGGAGAAGGACGCCGTTCTCAAGGCGTTCCACCCCGATTACCGTGATGACGCATTTACTACGTTAAAGGTTGGCCCAAACAAGGGCGAGAAGGTGCCTGTAGAGCTCGCTGTTCTCCTTGAGGGTAAGAGCCGCGTTTACGGTAAGAATATAAATCTTGATAAAATTGATTACGACGTAGACGTTCTCGTTATCGGTGGCGGCGGAGCAGGCTCCTCGGCAGCTATTGAGGCGCACGAGGGCGGCGCAAACGTAATGATAGTTACCAAGCTTCGTATAGGTGATGCAAACACCATGATGGCAGAGGGTGGAATACAGGCTGCAGATAAGCCTAACGACAGCCCTGCCCAGCATTATCTCGATGCCTTCGGTGGCGGACACTTTGCCGCAAAGCCCGAGCTTCTTCGCAAGCTCGTTATGGATGGGCCGGATTGTATTAAGTGGCTCAACGAGCTCGGTGTGGAATTTGATAAAATGCCCGACGGCACTATGGTAACCACCCACGGCGGCGGAACCTCGAGAAAGAGAATGCACGCCGCAAAGGACTATTCGGGTGCGGAGATCATGAGAACTCTGCGTGACGAGGTTTTGAACCGCAATATCCCTGTGGTTGATTTTACTGCGGCTATCGAGCTTATCAAGGATGAAGAAGGCAAGGTTGCCGGTGCAGTTCTTTTAAATATGGAAACGCAGGAGATCCTCATTGCGCGCGCTAAAACAGTTGTTATTGCAACCGGCGGCGCGGGAAGAATGCATTATCAGGGCTTCCCCACGTCCAATCACTACGGCGCAACGGCAGATGGTCTTGTTCTCGCTTACCGCGCAGGCGCAAGGCTTTTGTATCAGGATACCCTTCAGTATCACCCCACGGGTGCCGCTTATCCCTCGCAGATATTCGGTGCGCTCGTAACCGAAAAGGTTCGTTCGCTCGGCGCACAGCTCGTCAATGCAAACGGAGAGGCGTTCATGAACCCCCTCGAAACGCGTGACGTATCCGCTTCGTCCATCATCCGCGAGTGTAAGGAGAGGGGCAACGGCGTTCAAACCGCACAGGGTGAGGGCGTATGGCTCGATACTCCCATGATCGAGATTCTCGGTGGAGAGGGCACTATTGAAAAGCGAATTCCCGCAATGATGAGAATGTTCGGCAAGTACGGCATTGATATAAGAAAGCAGCCTATCCTCGTTTATCCCACCCTTCACTATCAGAACGGTGGCATCGATATTTCTGCAAACGGTATGTCCGATATAGAAAACCTTTTCGTTGCAGGTGAGGCTGTTGGCGGTATCCACGGCAGGAACAGGCTTATGGGCAACTCCTTGCTCGATATTATCGTATTCGGCAGAAACGCAGGTCAGCAGGCGGCTAAAAAATGCAAGAAGGTCAAGCTCAAAAAGCTCACCCTTGCACACGTTGAAAGCTTTGAAAAAGAGGTCGAAAAAGCTTGCGGCGAGCCCGAAAAACTCTCGCCCATGCTGCTTCCCTCTTATGCAAGAAAAGGGGAATAATGTGAGAAAAAGGCGGTTTTTTAAAAAATTGCCAAAAATCACAGTATAAGGAAGATAGAAATGGAAGCAAAACAAAAAAAGAATCTTAAATGGCTTTGGATCGCAATTGCCGTTGTTGTGGTTGCCGCTATCGGAGTATGGTGCGGCGTAAATGCGTCCGAAGCAAAGGGAGCGGAAAGCACTCTCAAGTTTTCAAACACCTTCGTGCTGTTTGCTCTGTTGTTTATAATTGCGGCACTTGGCTACTTGCTTGGCAGCATTACTATAAAGGGTGTTTCGCTCGGCACGGCAGGCGTTTTCCTTGTGGCTATCCTTGTAGGTTGGCTGTGCACGCTTGATTTTGGCAACGTTGCCCTGCTTGGAAAATTTCACGTAAATCTGTTCCCGGGCTTAAGCGATATAGAAAAGGCGCTTTTGTCAGAGGGTGAAAAGGCGTTGCTCGCTAAATCGGAGTTTTTGGTCGAAACGTTTGGCGGCCCTATTCAGAACATCGGTCTTATGCTCTTCGTTGGCTCGGTTGGCCTCATAGCAGGACCTAACTTCTTTAAAAACCTAAAAAAGAACTTTACAACGTATATCCTTTTGGGCGCGGTTATTATTATCGTTGGCGCGCTCGTCACCGTTGTTTGCGTGCTTTTAACCAGAAACAGCATTGAGGATGCCCCCGAATACTGGGCAGGTATTCTCTCTGGCGCGCTCACCTCAACGCCCGGCTTTTCGGCGGCAAAGGATGCCGCCACATCCGATACGTGGGCAAAGATCACACTCGGCCACGCAATTGCTTATCCGTTTGGCGTTATAGGTGTTGTTTTGTTTGTTCAACTCATTCCCAAGTTTATGAAGGCGGATATGAACAGGGAAAGGCAGCTTCTTAAAATAGGCGGAGAGGAGGGTAAAAAATCCTTCGACGGCCTCTTTACCGCCGATCCCTTCGGCATCACGCCATTTGCAATTGCAGTTGCTTGCGGTCTGCTTCTCGGCTCAATAACAATCCCTTTAACAGGCAAGGGCTATAGCGGTGCATGCTTTTCGCTCGGAACGACGGGCGGCGTGCTTATTATGTGCCTTGTGTTCGGTCACTTCGGTCGTATCGGCAAATTCTCCCTTCAGGTTCCTGAAGCTACTCTAAAGCTCTTCCGTGAATTCGGATTAATGCTTTTCCTTTTAGGTGCAGGCTTTGAGGGCGGCGTATCTCTCGTTTCCGAAATTGCAAAGCAGAACGCTGCAGCAGCCGGCGGTGAGGCAATGGGTAGCGGTGCAATGGTAGCTTGGGGCTTTGGCGGTGGCGCTCTCATGACGCTCATCCCCATGGCTATAGGCTTCATCTTTGCAAAATACGTGTTAAAGCTGCCCCTTCTTAACAACCTCGGCTCAATCACCGGCGGCATGACCAGTACTCCCGCACTCGGCACGCTTATCAACGTAAGCAAAACTGACGACGTTGCATCTGCTTACGCATCCACCTATCCCATCGCGCTTGTGCTTGTGGTTTTGGCGTCACAGCTGATAATAGTGCTGTTCTAAAAAACAAAAAGAGTAAACACGAATTATCCGTGCTTACTCTTTTTTTATGTCTTTGCGCCGTATGATACCGCAAAGTACTTAACAATTTAGGGCTTGACATAACAAATAATGCAAGCTATAATAATACCATAGCGAAGCTGAATCCGTTCAGATATAAAGGCTATTATATAAGCATTCAAGTAATTTTAATAATATATATAAATTTTGGGGAGGGGAAATATTATGAAATTTGTTGATTTTAATTATAAAGAAAGAATTGAAAAATATATTTTTGTACGGAATTGGATTGAGCCGCGGTTAACGCTATATAATAAAAATGTATTAGAGTTTTATTTATCAGCAAAACCTGAAACGCAATCAGCTATGCTTATAAAAAATTTACTAGATGATGTATTTTTT
>JAFVXM010000081.1 GCA_017501205.1 Clostridia bacterium | reverse complement strand
TATAGTAAATATGCACTAAAGATTGCTTATTGTAATATAATTTTTATGGGATGTGTGATTTTATGGAAAAACTTGCAAGGAGGTTTATTATGTCAAAATCCGTTTATCCAAAAAATCTTTTAACTAAAATACTATGTTCAACGCTTGCCTTTGTAATGACGTTTAGCTTGGCGGTATTTTTCTCGGCATGCTCCTCAAAAAAGTTGAATAATCCACAAAACCTTAAGATAGAAGAGCGCGTGCTCAGCTGGGACGCAGTTGAGGGAGCAAGTGAATACAGAGTAAATTTAAACGGAAGGCATTATGCTACCACCGAGGAGTGCAGCCTGCCGGCAATAGTAGAGCTTACTGAGGGCATTTACACCTTTGACGTAAAGGCGATTGGCGGCAAAAGGGGGGGTGAGGACTCAGGCTACTCATCCGTGGCGCTTAAGCTTGAAGAGCCGTTGGAGAGCGGTTATGATGAAAACGGATATTATTACACCCTGCTTGAGGGCGGCATGGGCTACGAGGTAACCCGCGGCAGCCAGAAGCTGCCTGAGGGCGTGTTGACTATCCCGAGCTTTTTTAACGGCTATCCCGTGCTTGCCATCGGAGAGCTTGGCTTTAGCTTAGCGAAAATTTATGGGATAAACTGCGTCTCTTTAGTTTTAACCTCATCATGGTGGGATACAAGCGAACACCATAACGAGGTGACAGAAATAGTTTTTCCGAAGCACCTTAAAACCATTGGACAATACGCATTTGCCTTTAACACGAACGTGGAGGAGGTAGTTATTCCCGAAAGCGTGGAGGATTTGGGGAAGTATGCTTTTAGCGCTATGATAGGGCTAAAGAGGGTAACGCTGCCAAAAAACATTAAGGAGATTCCTGAACATTGCTTTGCTCAAACGGGGCTTGAGTCTCTCGCTCTGCCCGAGGGGCTAGAGAGAATCTGTTCCGGGGCTTTCAGCGGCGGAAAAAGAGATGGAACCTCGGATGCTCCGCAAGAGGATGAAACGCCCGAGGATCAAACCGAATCGCCTCAGTTTAAAACGGTGTTTATTCCGTCACCGGAAAAATTGACGGAGGTGCCGTCTGAATTGTCCGAGGTGGTTCTGCCCAAATCCTTAAAGGAGCTTGGCGGTGGGGCGTTCTACCAAAGGAAGAACCTTGAAAAAGTAACCCTTCCCCCAAACTTAGAGGATTTTTCGGTATCTGCCTTCTACGGAACAAAATGGATAGATGGCAGGGGGCTTGTAATATATAACGGCGTTGTAGAGGCGTACTGCGACGATTCCGATCCCTCAAATGACGGTACGGTGGACGTTGTTATTCCGGACGGAGTGTGCATAGACATAATAACGTCGAATGATATACGTTCTCTTTATATCCCGGATGGCGTCACGTTTGAAGAACAAACGGGTATGGAAGGAAATTTGAGTTTGTTTTGCGCGGTAAGCGTAAGGCTACCTGCGGATCTGAAGGAGCTGCCGAGAGGGGTGTTGCGAATGTGCAATAAGCTTAAGGAGATTGAAATACCCGAGGGCGTTACCGTTATTAGAGAAAGAGCTTTCGATTCGTGCTATGAGCTTGATCAAATTGAGCTGCCCGATGGACTTATTGAGGTGTGTGACGGCGCGTTTAAAAACACCAAGATAGAGGAGCTTACCTTCCCCGATGGGTTTAAATATCTGCGACGCAGATCGTTGAGGCTTATGGGTAGCTTAAAGCGGGTGGTTTTGCCTGCATCTACAGAGGTGGTTGAAGAGGAAGCCTTTAAGCGATGCGAAGCCTTGGAAGCGATTTATTACAAGGGCACGCCCGAGCAATGGGAAAAGCTTTTGGAAAAAAGTGATGGGCTAAAGGAGATAAAGGACACCGTGCCCGTTTACTTTCTGAGCGTTACCGAGCCAAAGCTCGGCGGCAATTACTGGTGTTACGGCGCGAACGGTGAAATAAAGATCTGGTAGCGGCGAGGATTGCATAATTTGAATAAAAGCCCCGTATTTTGTGTGAAATACGGGGCTTTTTGTAATTGACAGGTGGCGTTGTTTGTGGTATAATAAAAGTAGCGGCATTTGAGGTGCCGAAAAACTATAAAGAGAGGAATAAATTTATGAAAAAATACGTTTGCGACGTGTGCGGTTGGGTTTATGACGAGGCAGAGGGCTGCCCCGATGCAGGCATTGCGCCCGGAACCAAGTGGGAGGACGTTCCCGCTGACTTTGAGTGCCCCCTCTGTGCCGTTGGCAAGGATAGCTTTAGCGAGGAATAAGCTTTAAGCGCAGCCGCAGTGGGGATACGTGGCGGGCAGATAGCACCGCAAGCGGGCTTTTGTGCAAAGTATACAAAATAGCCGCGAATATTTATGAAATATGCCCATTGCGAAAAAAACAAAAAATTGATATAATAATGATGTAAAATGTAAGAGCCTGCCTAGGTGGGCAAAAATTATATTGATTAGAGGAGAATTTTTAAAACATGGCAAGCCTTAACCTTAAGAACATCTACAAGATTTATGGCAATAACACCACTCCTTCGGTAACCGACTTTACGCTCGATATCGAAGATAAAGAGTTTATCGTTTTCGTTGGACCTTCCGGTTGCGGTAAATCCACCACCCTTCGTATGATCGCAGGTCTTGAAGAGATCAGCGAGGGCGAGCTTTATATTGACGGCAACCTCGTTAACGAGGTTCAGCCTAAGGATAGAGATATCGCGATGGTTTTCCAGAACTACGCACTCTACCCCCACATGACTGTTTATGATAACATGGCGTTCGGTCTTAAGCTCCGCAGAATGCCCAAGGCACAGATAGATGAGAGAGTTAAGGAAGCCGCACGTATCCTCGGCCTTGAGCCCTACCTCACCAGAAAGCCGAAGGCTCTTTCCGGTGGTCAAAGACAGCGTGTTGCACTTGGCCGTGCAATCGTTCGTGACCCGAAGGTATTCCTTCTCGACGAACCTCTGTCCAACCTCGACGCTAAGCTCCGTGCTCAGATGAGAACTGAGATTACCAAGCTCCACCAC
>JAFVXM010000080.1 GCA_017501205.1 Clostridia bacterium | reverse complement strand
GCCGTTATCTGCTTTCCTCTTTCTGAAATAGATAAGATAAAGAATCAACTGTCCCAGCAGTGTTACCGGTGTAAGCACTATTCCCCAGATAATTTGACCTACTAAAACATGCTCGGTGTCAGATGGAACGAAAAACCTCCTTATCTCCTTACCCTCTTCGTCTCTTATAGGCAAATTCTGAAGGTTAGGCTCCTTACTGGAAAGCCTGCCCGTACTTGTAAGTGTTTGATTAAAAACGGTGTGAATAAGTCCCGTCTTTTTATCAATAAGTGGCCTAAATCCCTCAATATACGTGGAATTGAGCTTGCTTATTCTCCTATATTGCAAGATAAGCGGAACTATTTCGTGATCGTCATACAGCTCCTCCAAAATCTCCGCACCTGTTGAGGTGTTCTTCTTTTTTCCGGTTTTAAGCTTTAGCTTTTCAAAGAGAATAACAGCCAGTTGCTTGGGAGAATTCACGTTAAACTTTTCACCTGCAAGCTCGTGAATCCTATCTGTAAGATCCGAAAGAATAGCTTTGTATTTACCGTTCAATTCGTCGAGAATATCACAGTCAACCTTAAACCCCGTAATCTCCATTTCATAAAGAACCTTGGCGAGAGGCAACTCTATGTCCCTATACAACGAGGATTGACCGTTTTTATCCAAAAGCTCATCAAGCATACCGTCAAGCCTGTAAAGAGCATACGCAGGATAGCCCTCCGGCAGATGGTAATACAAAACAACGTCCTCAAGCTTTTCTTCTTTTCCTGAAAAATCAGCAATATATTTTTTTAACGAGATATCTGAAACATCAGCATCAAGGCGTACACCCATCTCTGACAGCATATGCTCTGTCTTCTTTCTCGAAAAAACGATTATAGATGAGTTTTTATCCTCAAACAGCCCCTTGATTAAACCGATAGCCTCATCAAACATAAAGCCCTCGTCAAAAAACGACTGCTTGATATTCAAAACATATTCTGCACTGCCGAAGCAAAGATGAATCTTGTCGCCGACGTAAACGGCTACCTTTTTACCGGCAAAATCGGGCAATTGCGCGCTACTGTTTATTACTACAACTTCAGGTTTTTCCTCAACGTTCGCCGCCTCTTCCGTTGTGCCTGTAGCCTCAAAAAGCCCCTCTTTCCTAAGTAATCCCCTAAATTCAAGATCGGCAAACATCTGCTTCGCAACAAACGGAAAGGGTGTTTTAAAAACCATATCTGCAAGTGAAACGGTTAAAGGCACGTTGACATCTATGGTAGCAAGTCTTTTTGAAAGGAAGCAATCCTCACGGCCGTTCACAATCTTTTCCTTAAGTTTTCCCTTAAGCTCGTCAGTGTGCTCGTAAATCCCCTCTACCGTTGTATATTTTGATATAAGATCAAGGGCGGTCTTTTCGCCTATTCCTGCAATACCGGGGATATTATCCGACTTGTCACCCATCAATGCCTTTAAATCGATTATTTGTGACGGAACAAGCGAGGTTTTTTCTTTGAAGTTTTCAGCGGTATATTCCTCTATATCGCTTATACCGCGTTTTGTAAAATGCACAGACGTGGTTTTATCGACAAGCTGAAACGAATCCTTATCTCCGGTAAAAATCACGGTTGGCATTGCAAACCTCTTTGCTGCCGTGCCTATAATGTCATCAGCCTCGCTGCCCGCAAGATCATAGCAAGCGATTCCCATTGCGTAGAGCACGTTCTTCAAAAGAGGAATCTGCGGGCGAAGATCCTCGGGCATAGGCTTTCTCGTGCCCTTGTAATCCCCGTATATTTCATGACGGAAGGTAGGCTCCTTTCTATCAAAGGCAACAAGCATATGCGTTGGCTTCTCATCCTGAACTAGCTTTAAAAGCATGTTTATAAAGCCGAGAACTGCATTTGTGGGAACACCTTTGCTGTTCGACATAGGCGGAGTTGCATAAAAAGCACGGTTTATAAGACTGTTGCCATCAATTAGAATAAGTTTTTCCATAATTTTTTTTCCTTACCGCTAAATTTTGTTGCAAATTAAAGAT
Organism: Clostridia bacterium; assembly: GCA_017501205.1. Taxonomy (GTDB): domain Bacteria; phylum Bacillota; class Clostridia; order Christensenellales; family Borkfalkiaceae; genus RGIG3732. The sequence continues at coordinate 22,863 of JAFVXM010000080.1, read as the reverse complement.
AATTATGCTATTATATTCCAGTAAACACGCCGCTGTGATGGAATTGGCAGACGTAGCGGACTCAAAATCCGCCGCTGGCGACAGCGTGCCGGTTCGACTCCGGCCAGCGGCACCATCACAAAAAAGGACTTAATTATTATTAAGTCCTTTTTATTTTACCAAAACAACAAAAAAAATGCAAGTGTAATAAAAACACAAATTCAGTTTGCTAAATTAGAAATCAACTTATTGCAACTATGGACGAGAATTCGCCTTATCTGTTTTGTGTGCGCGGCATCGAGCCCTGTGGATAAAGAGGCAACTCAAAGAATCCCGTGCAGATTTCGTGTGTGTATTCCTGACAGGGCGGAATTTGACAATATCCGTACGAGGGGACGAGAAGTTCAACCTCCATAACAACCTTTAAAATAACCGTGAGGCAGCCTGAAATGCTCATAGTGTTCTCGTTTACATAATCACCCTCAGGCGCAACAAACGACACGACGGCCTCAACGCTGTACGGCATAACCGAAGGCTGAGGAATAAACAGTATTACATCCTCATTTACGGTAATGCTCGATTTTGCTATACCCTCAACACCTGCGGCATCGGTATATAATACCTCGATCGGAATAGAAACGGTTGCCTGCACTCTCGCACAGGACGGTCTGTCTTGCAGCCTATCGACGGATAGATTAGAAATCACACCCGTTGTAGTAGTGCTCCTGGCGCTCGTAAAAGTGAGCGGATATGTAGGATTTTCAGGGAAGAAATCGTAAAGCGTAATGCTAACGTCATCCTGCTGGTTTTGCATAATACAAGCATCAAACACGCGCTTTGCCTGAATGCAGATTTTTTCATTAAGCCCGTTTAAGGGATTCCCGTTAATGTTGCCCGGGCATCTATCCGAATTAAAATTCGTAAAAAATGACATTTTTTTACCTCCTTTTATTTCTCTGCTTCATTATATGCTTTTTATAGCGCGATATGTTAATTTGAAAAAGACAATTTAAAAAAAGCCCTAAATCGCAGTTTATTACACATAATAGAGATATGAAAGGAAATAAAAATATAGTAAAGGCCACACTCGCGGCTATTGCATTTTTAATTACATTTTTCCCTATCGCAGCTAAAAACAATATCGTAAATGCAGACGAGGACTGCAACAGGAGAGAAATTTTTTTAACGTTTGACGACGGGCCCTCTTTGGTGACGGTAAAAGCACTTAACGTTCTGAAGGATCACGGAGTTAAAGCTACGTTTTTTGTTTGTGGAAAAAACGTTAAAGACTGGCCGGAAGTTACAATGCGAATTATTAGGGAAGGGCACACGATCGGCGTGCATTCAAATACGCACAATTACAAGCAAATATACGCCTCACCCCAAGCGCTTGAGGATGATATAAAAGCCTGTATTTGTGAGATAAAGGCCATTTCTTCAAGTTTTACACCTTATGTATACAGATTCCCCGGCGGATCATTCGGACTTCCCGACGAGTTTAAAAACGTACCGAAATCACTTAAACTAAAAGCCGTTGACTGGAACGCTTCCTGCCGCGACTGCGAGTTGACTGCGCCATCGGCTGACGATTTGGTGTTTTGCGCAAAACAAACGTCCGCTCAAAAAAACAGCGTCATACTGCTTATGCACGATGCACCTACGAAGAGCGCCACGGCCTCTGCCCTACCCGAAATTATCCAGCACTTTAAAGACAAAGGTTTTGTTTTTAAAACGTTTCAGCCATAAAAAAAGCAAACCCGAAACGAAGCTCTCTTTGCCCCCGATAATTTACAACAATTATTTTACTTATTACGCTAATGATTCTTTGACAATAAAATTTCATTGTGATACACTTTATATAAAAATAAAGAAGAGGAGTAGTATGAGGGAGTTTTTTAAGTATTTTTTTGGGAAAGGCGAGACTATAGAATTTGAAAACTTTGGATTTTCTCATTTTGCCCCGATTATCGTTGCAGCTTTGGTTATCTTTTTAATTTTTAAATTCCGAGATAAAATCAGAGCTTTTAAACATGAAAAAACGGTCAGGCTTGCGCTTGCACTTGTTATGATCATAACTGAAATGTCTTACTTTTGGAGACTTGTTGGTTCACCGGAGTTAAACCCGAATCCGGTTGATCACCTGCCGATAACTGTTTGCGGATGGGCTGTAATATTTGGAAGCTATATGCTCGTAACAAAATCTCAATCGCTTTTCGATATCGTATACTTTTGGGTTTTCTCCGGAACTATATTTGCACTTATAACACCCACAGTTATATCGAATACCGGTCCCACCCGATTCCGTTACTACCAGTTCTGGCTTGAACACACAACGGGATACATAGCCATTTTCTATATGATATTCGTTCATAAAATGCGCCCCACCCTCAAGTCGGCGGCAAAGGCTTACGTGGCACTTGCCATACTTGCTGTTATTGCTTACGTAGCAAACAGAATATTAGGGCCCGGAGCAAATTATCTGTTTATGGCAGAGCCCGAGGAAACTCCTTCTATTTTAGATATACTTCCCCCTAATTTCACAATCAGAGCCATAGTTATGGCAAGCGTAGTGACCGTAATGTTTTTCCTCTCATACCTGCCGTGGCTTATTATAGATAGAAAAGCAAAAAAATCACTGCAACAAGGCAGCGATACAACTCCTACAGAAGAAGAAAATAATGGATAAAAATCAACTGTTTAATTTAGCAAAAGAGCTGGGTGCCGATCTTGTGGGCGGATGTGATTTAAAATACTCGCCTATAGCGGAATTACCTAACCTGCACTACGCAGTTTCAATCGGCTTAAAGCTTAGCGATACGGTACTGAAGACCATCGATAAGGCTCCAACCTTCGTATACTTTCAACATTACAGGACGGCTAACTCCGTACTCGATTCCATTGCCTTTAAGCTTTCCTCATTCATTGAAGCACAAGGCTTCTCTGCTCTACCTGTTGCTGCGAGCCAGAGCCTTGGAAGCAGTAATCCTTATAACGGATTACTTCCGCATAAGACGGCCGCTATCCTTTCAGGCCTTGGTTTTGTGGGAAAAAGCGGGCTTTTTATTAGTAGCGAATACGGAAGCAGAGTAAGGCTCGCATCGGTACTAACAGATTACCCTATCACCTTTGAAGGCAAGTTAATCGAAAACGGATGCGGTGATTGTACCATTTGCCGCGATAGCTGCCCCGCGGGCGCAATATACGGAACAAAGCCAACAACTGACGGCGAAAGAAATTTCGATCCCGAAAAATGTTCAAGATATATGAAGGATCATTTTCAGGCTATTGGCAGAGGCAGTGTTTGCGGAATATGTATTAAAAATTGCCCCAAAAACAATCTAAAATAATTAAAAAAGAGCGATGCTTAATCGCTCTTTTTAATTATTTTTTTTGCTCATCAAACCGCCTTTTACACATGTTTAGCATAACGTTTGCAAAGGTACCTATCACAGCAAACAACAGGCAAACAATTAGTTCAGAAGCGAGGAAAGACTCGTATCCGCTTTTCTCAATCAGAATTGCCGGCAACTGAGAACTTAACGCAGTGCCAACGTAGCAAAACGCATCAATCACACCCGCAAGCATTCCACTCCCCAAATAGCCCTTTAACGACGAGGGCAAAACGGCCGTGTAAATGCTGTTATCCACGTGTGCCCCAAACGTTCCGACCACAAAGCCAACCATAAGAAAAACAACGGACACGCGCATGAAAACCATGGATACTACCACACCCACAGCGGCAATGGCAGAAAAAAGTATTGACGCTATAATCGGATTACCTATTCTTTCACTTGATTTAACCGCCGTGATACCGCAAAGCATTCCAACAACGGGCAAAAGCATAGTTAACAGAATTGAAAAGTATTCGGGCATATCGTAATACTCGTTAAGCAAATTTGGCATCCAAGTTGTCAATCCATGATTTGCGTAGTTTAATAGTATTGCGCATATAAACATCGGGATAAGGCTAGGTAAAAATGCAACAAAAGAACTGTTTTTGCGCGATATAGGCAACTTCTTCCCAACTTCACCACTTGCAGCAGGCAAGAAAAGAGCAATTAAAACGCCTGACAAAACGAGCATCCCGCCAGACACAAAGAACGTTAAACGCCAAGCCCCCAAAAACGTGAAAAGAGCGCTGACGCCATAGGCGGCTATTGTTCCCACCGGAGTAGTGGTTGTAATGATGACCAAGCCCTTGCTTATGCTTTTAGAATCACCAAACGAGGAAATCGACTTAATGACGTGACACCAAAGCATGGATTGAATCGCTCCGTTTAATCCCCAGAAAATACTGATTGCAACGATGCTTTTCAAGCAACCGACAACGACGCTTATCCCGCCGGAGAGAATCAGAGCAATAGATAAAATCCACCTTGAATTAAGACGCTCGCAGAGCACTCCGTTCACGAGTTGACCTACGCCGTAAGCTATTGCAAATGCTGCGCCAACTGCACCGAATTCAGTTTTAGGCACACCTGTAACGTTTGTAAAGTTTACGATGTTCGCGGTTAGATTGATTCTCCCAAACGTGGCGACAGAATATCCTATCCAACAGAGAAAAATAACCAAACCTGTGTTTGACGATAACTTGTTTTTCATTTTTCCAACCAACTGTAATATTGCAGATATTATACCACTTTACAGTTGCCAAATCAAGCAATAAAAGAGAGCAGAGCCAAAAAGCCCTGCTCGTTTTTTACATAAGAGAAAGATAAAGCGCCTTGATCTCCGCAACGCTTGTTTCCCTGGGATTGCCGGGGCGGCAAGCATCGTCATACGCTGACTGCGAGAGGAAGTCGACATCCTCCATTTTTACGATATCCTTAAGATCTTGGGGAATACCAACGTCTATCGAAAGCTGTTTTACGGCGTTAATTGCCGCTTTTCGGCTCTCTTCAAGCGTCATCGAGTCAACACCCGCAACACCCATTGCTCTGGCTATTTCGCGGTATTTCTCGCCCGTTGAGGGTGCGTTGTATTCCATAACGGTGGGAAGTATAATTGCGTTAGCAACTCCGTGAGGGGTATCATATACGGCGCCTAAGGGATGAGCCATAGAATGAACTATACCAAGGCCTACGTTGGAAAAGCCCATGCCTGCAACGTACTGACCGAGAGCCATACCCTCTCTTCCCTCCGGCGTTCCGGCAACTGCGCCGCGGAGATTCTTTGCGATAAGCTCTATTGCGCGGATGTGGAACATATCGCTCATTTCCCACGCTCCTTTAGTTATATATCCTTCAATTGCGTGCGTAAGTGCATCCATACCGGTAGCGGCGGTGAGTCCTTTGGGCATAGTGCTCATCATATCGGGATCTACAACAGCAACCACGGGTATATCGTGAACGTCAACGCATACCATTTTGCGGTTCTTCTCAGCATCGGTTATAACGTAATTGATCGTAACCTCTGCAGCTGTGCCTGCCGTTGTAGGTACGGCTATCGTAGGAACTGCCTTTTTCTTTGTGGGTGCAACGCCCTCAAGCGAACGCACGTCCGCAAACTCGGGATTCTCTATAATGATTCCGATCGCTTTTGCCGTATCAATAGACGAACCGCCACCTATCGCAATAAGGCAATCCGCACCACTCTTCTTAAACGCTTCTACCCCTGACTGAACGTTTTCAATTGTTGGGTTGGGTTTTATATTGCTGTAAACCTCGTATTCTATCTGCGCACCGTCAAGAACATCTAAAACCTTTTTTGTAACACCAAATTTTATTAGATCGGGATCGGAGCATACCATCGCCTTATTAAGCCCTCTTGCCTTAATTTCGTTTGCGATTTCTGTGATTGCGCCCTTTCCGTGATAACTGGTTTCGTTTAAAACAAATCTGTTTGCCATAGCTTTCCCCTTTTTTAGTTTATTTATGGTTGCCCATATTTTAAATTATAACACTGCAACCGCATTTTAGTCAATACCTAATTTAAAATTTAAAAAATACGGCGCAGTGCAATTGCACTGCGCCGTGAAATAAGCTAAAGCTTTAATTATGCGTTGTAGGTTACAACGTAATCAATGCTGCCAAGATGAACAGTTCCGCCGGTTCCGGTGTTAGTGTGGAAAAGGAACCAACCTGCTGCATAGTCAATGGTGATCTCTGCAACGTGAAAACCGGAGGTTACAGGCATAGGAACAAAGTTCGCTGCGTTATCGAAGAAATAGAGGTTGCCGTTGAAGCCGGGCTCTACGTAGTAGTAAACCTTAAGCGTTACGGATTTGAAGTTTTCCAAACCGGTAATCTCGCTGAGTTGGTAAACCTCAACGATGTTCTTATTGTCGTTCATACCGTTGAAAATGTTGTAAACAGCAGTCTTTTCACCGTAGCCGTAAGCGCCGGTAAGGAAAGACGAGGTTTCTGCAACTGCACCCTTGTTACCCACGTTAAGCTTACCTGCATCGAGAGTGCCGTAAGTCTTATCGCTGGTCTGCTCTTCTTCGGAAGTGATTTCATAATAAATGCTGCCGAGGGTAAGAGTTGCGGTGGTAGATCCGTCTACATAGAAGCTAAAGAAATCAAACGAGCTATCAAGCTCGATAACAGCTTGATTATAACCTACGGTTGCAGGGATGGGAACAAACTTAGCGTTATCAAGGTTGATATACAAGCCTGTTCCGGAAATTTCATCTACGTTGTAGTAAACGATGAACTTGGAAGACTTGTAATTCTCGTTGCTTGCAACAAGTGCTCCGGAGCGGAAAAGTTCCCAAGAAATGTTTGCACTGGGCGTGGTGTGCTTGAGAGCCTTGGTATCAAAACCGGGCTGAAGAAGAAGTTCAGCGGGAGTATCAATAACGGTGTGCTTACCTGCAAAGCCGCAATCGCTCCATGCCTTAACGCCTGCATTAACAACGTTTACCTTCGTGCTAACTACAGGGGGTTCTCCTCTCGTGTAAACAACGTAATCAATGCTACCGAGAACGATAGTGCCGGTGGTTGAGCCGTTTACATAAAGGCTGAAGAAATCAAAGCCGTGTTCGATAGTAACGGTTACTGCATGATAGCCAACGCCACCCTCAAGAACGGGGAAGTCAGCGTTATCGAGGTTGATATGCAAGCCGGAGCCGGTCATTTCAACAACGTAGTAGTAAACAGTAACGTCGATCTTCTTGAAGTTTGCATCCTTCTGAGTAATGTCACCCATTCTGAAGAGCTCCATGGTGTAATTAGCATTAGGAGTTACAAACTGCAATGCCTTGTCAGCAAAGCCCTTCTTGCCTGCTGCTTCAGCGGGAGTATCAATAACGGTGTGCTTTCCGGAAAGTCCGCAATCGCTCCAAGCCTTGGTGCCTTCAACGGTGATATCTACAAGACCGTCGTCAACAACGGGAACAGTTTCAGCAATAGTGAGGTTAGCGAGGTAAAGCTCGCACTCTGTAACAATGTAAAGATTTACAGCGTTGTAACCTTCTTTTGCGTTAAAGGTGGTGGTATAGAATTTGGTGCCGTTGCTGTTATCAGTAACGTTGAAATCGCTCTTACCAACCTGGGTGCCGCCAGCGTTCATAAGGAGAACGGTTACAGAGCCTGCGGTTTTAACGTAAGCATCGAAGGAAACGGTGTAGTTCTGACCAACGGTGAGCTTTCCGGTAAGGAAAGAAATGATAGAGCTGGAAGCGCCTGCGAACCTAAGAGCATAGTCCTTAGTGAACGCGCCGGTGCTTTCGAGTGCAGACTTAAGCTCTGCATCTTCCATGGTGGAAATCTTAACGTACTTGGTGTTGTTGTTGATGTGAACGATGTTGTTATCGCTCCAGTCATAGGTGTAGCCACCCTCTGCCTTGATCTGCTCAGCGGTAGCTTCGTAGTAATCTTCACGCTCGATAACGGGCTCAGCAACCTTAATGTTGAAGTTACCGATATAAACGTCCATATCGCCGTAGAAGGTAAGAGCGTAATCGTTAGCCTTAACGGTATACTCTATGGTAGCCTTGTTGAGGCCCTTTGCAAATACGTTGAGCTTGAACGCGTTGTTGCCGGAAGTGCCGTCATACGCGATCATATAAGTGGTGCCAACGGATGCACCGTAGTACCAGAACTCAAAGGTGTAAGTCCAGCCAACCTGGAACATATCGGAATCCAGTTCTTTCTTCAATGCAGAAAGATCGTGTGAGCCGGAGCCGGTAAGATGCATTACAGTACCGGAGAAGCCTTCAGCGCCTTCAATAGCAGCCTTAGCCTCTTCGTTGGTGATTTCATCCATAGTTTCGGGAGCACCTGCGGTTATTGCCATGTAGGTGTTATCCCAGTCATAAGTGAAGCCGGCCTTAAGCTGTTCAAAGGTAGGAACGGTGGTGCTGTAAATCTTTTCCTTGTAAGAGAAGGTAAAGTTATCAAATGCAAGAACTACGGGATCGGTGTATTCCTGAGCAAGTCTGAAGATATGGAAGAAGTAGTCTGCACCCTCTTCGAGATCGAGAAGCTGTGACCAAGTAATAGTTTTAACATCGCCAACCTTCATGCCGGCAAGAGGATAATTCTGGTCCTTAGAGGTAACAGTACCATCTTTAACGTAACCAAAATAGAAATCGTTGAACCCCGTGCCGGAAACGAGCTTAACGTCGAAAGTAACGGTCCACTCACCGCTGCGGAGATAAGGAAGGGTGTTGGTGATAAAGATTCTGTTCTCTTGACCTACGCACTCGCTATAATCGAGAACGAGGGAGTTACCGGAGATTGCTCTTTCGCCAGCCTCAAGAGAAACAGCGCCCTGCATTGCATTGAAAATGAGGGGGCTATTGTAGCCTTTTTCGAAGTTTTCCTTAAATACGCCACCGTCGTTTGCAAGAGCGGTTATATCATTATAACCGGTTACGTCGAAGGTTTCAGCGTACTGCTCGGACGTTACCTCAACGGTTACGTCAAGGTAGGTTTCGTTTTCAGCCTCGTCGCAAGCATAGTAAGTAACTACGTGTTTGCCGAGGATGTTTGACTTGAATACGTTTTCATTCAACGCGTTGGGAGTTTCACTGTAAGTGATAACCTCAACCTCGCCGTCAACGTCATCAGTTGCTGTTGCTGCGGGAATTGTAAGCTCTTCGCCAAGACCAACGGTAAGAGTGGTTACGCCGCCTGCAATCGTGATAACGGGAGCGGTCTCATCCTCTACGGGAGTAGACTCACCGGGCGTTGTGGACTCACCGGGAAGGGTTGATTCGCCGGGAGTTGTGGACTCACCGGGAAGGGTTGATTCGCCGGGAGTTGTGGAATCAATGGGATCCTCAAACGGATTGCACGCAGTAAAGAGTGCAAGCGAGAGAGCCATCACCAGTGACAGCAGCATTGTGATGAAAAACTTTGCTTTTTTCATACATTTTCTCCTTTTTATTTATTTTTTTCTTTTTTTATTCTATTACTACGCGTTCTACCGCGGAATAGCTGTATCTTACGCCAAGTTCTCTAACGAGTGCTCTGGTTAAAAGAGTGCCGTAGGTTGCAGTGTTTATCCCTTTACCGCTATCGTTATCATATAACCAAGCGGGTGCAGAATAGAGGCATATCTTAATTTCGTCAAATACCTTATAAACGGCGTCACTTACACCACCCTGACCGTGGTGCGCAGCCTGAACTACCGTACAGGTTTTAAGCTCGTTTACAAAATACTCGTCGCTCAAAAGATCGTCGCCATGATCACCGAGATCACCAAAGAATACTACGTCCTCCCCGGGAGTTTCAACCTTATAGGTGATCGATGAATTGTTGATTGTGTTGCCGCCCGTAGCAAAGTATGCGTTGTTAAGAACCTTAACCGTAATGCTTCCGATAACAAAGGCATCCTTCTGCTTAGGTACTATCACGTTCTTAACCTTGCTTGCGTTGTTTTTAAGCGCTGCAGCCAGATCAGAAATAGTGTGAAGATCCTTATCCGAGCAAGCAGAATATACGGATTCAGACATATTGAAATCGTAATAAAGATTCTCTATCTCAACATTGTATCCATTTAAAATTGCTATCAAAGCGTTAACGTGGTCAATGTGAAGGTGGGTTATAAACCAAGAGTGTACCTTGCCGCCGTTTTCCTTGATTACATCGTAAAGAGCCGATGCGTCCGCAGTGTCACCGCCGTCAATTACCACTACCTTACCGTCCGTAAGAAGAACGTAACCGTTCATCTGCGTATTGGCATTTTCCATCTGTATTAGCTTTACTCCACCCAAAATCTTTTGAGGAAGAACGTTAGCATCTACCGTTATCTCCGAAAGATATACGGTTTCACCTGCAGACTTACGAATACCGACGTAAACGTACTTAACACCGTTCTTTTCAACAACGGGAGCATCGTAATTTACACTGCTCCATCCACCTGCGGGATAAGCGTAATCGACAAGCTTGCCAAAACCATCGTAAACGTTTACGGATGCGTAAGTTTTGCTCGACGTGGGATTGAGCTTAAGTGAAACGTGAACGGTTGCGCCGACCTTGAATGTGCCGAGAGCAGGTACGGATACCCATACGCCGGAGCTGTCAGCCTCAGGCGTTACTGCTATAGCGTTGCTTCCTGCGTAGCCGTTTGCCACCAGCTCAGCCACAACGCCATCTGCTATATACGAATCCTCTGCCACGTTCAAAGTTTCTCTTTCAGGCTTCTCTATTATTTCAATCGTGAAATCTGCCAAATACAGATCGCATGCCGAAGAAATATAGAGATTTGCCGCAAGATATCCCTTTTGTGCCTTAAAGGTAGTTGAATAGTTATAAGTGCCATTTGCATTTGCCTTTACGTTAAAGGTGCACTGTGCTACCTGCTGTCCACCCATCATAAGGAGGAAGAGGCCGCCTTCGGTTGCCTTGTAGGCATTAAACGATACGCTATACATATATCCCTCAATAAGATTATTTCTCAAGCATGAAATATACGAGCTACCGACACCGGCAAGCCTCATAGCGTAACCGTTTTTAAATGCTCCGGTTGCTTCAAGCTCAGCCTTTACGCTCTCTTTGAGAGAAGAAAGCTTCACGTAAGTAACATTGCTTTCTACGTTCATGAGATTACCCTCACTCCAATCGTAGGTGTATCCCCCGTCCTTTGCCATGTCAGCATAGGTTACAGAGTAAAAATCTTTTCTTTGAGTGGAAGGATCAAATATAGATACCGTGAAATCGGATATATACAGCTCACAGCTGTTAATAATGTAAATGTTTGCAAAGTAATAGTCGGCTTCCCCATTGAAAGTAGTGGTGTAATTATACATGCCGCCGCCGTTAGGAACTACGGTAAATTCCGTTCTGCCTTTCTGCTCTCTGCCAGAGCCCATCAAAAGCATACATATTGAGCCGGCAACCGACTGGTATGCGTTAAAGGATACGGTGTACTGATAGCCGGTTTTTATTACTCCGCTGTTTCTGTTGATAGCGGAAATATATGAGCTGCCCGAGCCTGCAAGCTTTAAAGCATAACCACTTGTAAACTCTCCCGTTGCATCAAGAGCCTTTTTGATGCTATCGGGCATGTTTGAAATCAACCTGTACTCAGCGTTGTTTTCAATTTTAAGAGCGTTACCCTCTGATAAATCGTAGGTATATCCACCCTCTTTTGCAACATCCTCAAAGGTTATAGAATAATAATCGCTTCTCTCCACGATTGAATTATCTAAAACCACCTTTTCAGATACATTGAGCGTTGAGATATATAGCTCGCACGAGGTTATAATATAGATGCTTACGTGCGCAAATGAATTCTTTGCCGTAAACGTCGCTGTATAACGCGTTGTTCCGTTAGAATTTTTTGAGGTTTTAAAATCCGCTCTGGATACCTGCTGATTTGCCTTATCCATAAGAAGCGTACAGATGCTTCCCGGCGTCTTAACGAAGGCATCGAAGGTGAGCGTATACTCATTGCCAACAGTAAGATTGTTGCTGAGGAAGCTTATATACGAGCTTCCCTGCCCTGCAAACTTAAGCGCGTATCCGGATATAAACGCACCGGTCTTTTCAAGATCGCTCTTTAACGATGCGCTTTCAATATCAGCCAAGCTAACGTACGTTGCGTTGTTAGAGAACTGCGCGATATTGTTTTCACTCCAATCGTAGGTGTAGCCACCATCAGCCATAAGCTGTGCATGGGTTGCCGAATAGAAATCCGACCTCTCCTCCGGAGCTTTTTTGCACGAAACTGTCATATTGCCGATATAAACGTCAATCGATCCCGTGGTGAAGAAGGTCAAGCCTGTTTCATCATTTCTTGCGCTGTACTCAAGCTTTGCCTTTTTAAGTCCGTTCTGGAAGGGATCACCAAGGAAAGTTCTGTTGCCGCTTCCGTTATACGCGATAAAGTAATCTGCTCCGGTAGACACACCGTAATACCAGAATTCAAAGGTATATACATAGCCACCCTTAATGTTTCCTTTTGCTGCAGACAAAGAAACTATATCGTGTGTAGACGAGCCTGTAATATGCATTACCTTTTCAGAAAAGCCTTCGGAAGCACCGGTTATTGCTGCTTTTGCCGCAGAGTTTTTGATATCTGCAACGTTTTCTCTTTCGCCTGACGTAAAATCAGAATACGTGAGATCCCAGTCAAATATAACGCTCTCTTGCAGCTCAGCGAACGTAGGGATATAAGCCTTTTCGCTTACGTTTACAGTTATTTTTTCGCTGGCAGAATTTCCGGAGCTATCCGTTGCGAAATAAACTATTTCGTAGCTGCCAACCTCCGTCGTACAGAACACGCCGTCGGTAACAACGTTGCCGTCGGGATAAGTAACTGAAACCTCCACCTCTCCGTCAACGTCGTCTTCGGCGCTCACCGAGGGAAGCACGAAAGTCTCACCTCTTCTGAGCGAAACGGTTTTGTCTCCGCTTATCGTTATAACGGGAGCATTGACATCATCCTCCGGTATTTCAGGTCCACCATCGCCCGAACCGGAAACAGATTCGGACGTTGACGAATTAACTGAATCTCCGGAATTGCCGCCGCCTTTACATGAAACAAAAACAAACAGCGACATAACCGCGATAATTACTAAAATCAACCACGATTTTCTCATTTTCCCTCTCTCCCGCTCATTTTTTAGATAAACTTAAACAAAGGCATTTTTGCGGTCTTTGTCTTCCATACCTCCACAAAATGAGGAACGTTAGAAACCTGAAGTCTCTTTCTACCTATATCGTCACGGTCATTATCTGCAAATACAAACGCCATCGCGATCTCCTCGCCGTTATCAACGGTGGTCTTTAAGCCGGTGAACAGCTCAAAAGACAAAAATACCTCACCGGTGTAACCGTCTTCATCCTTTACGCAAACAGCATTAAAGAGATTCTTGTTTGCCAAAATTCTATCGTTTGTTCTGGATTCAACCATCGTCCAGCTCTTGGGCGTCCACGTGGGGGTTACGCCAATCTGCATAACATCACCCTTCGTGCGGGAAAGCTGGAAGTCTGCGTTGGGCATATCTATAACGTTAGATACAAAAAGCTCAAAGCAGTCGCCGTTCCAGAAGTTGTTCTGTGTTTTGAAATCGTAAGCATTATCCTTAACGTCATACGCGATGTAGATACCGCTATCCGTCCAGCCGATCTTACACATCTGTACGCCGAACACGTCAGAATACTCGTTGGGATCAATGGAAGCACCCGTTGCAAGCGAGTGACCAACCATAGCTATCACGGTACCCTGATCTGCCCAATCGTCTACTTTACCGTCAACGGTAACAGCAGATCCGAGCTTTCCAACCTCAGTAGTTGCAACCTCTGCCTCAATTACCTGATAGTTGAGGTTGATGTTGTTTTTGAGGGTTATGGTTTCGGGAGAGGTAAGTCCGTTGGGAATAATACCTGCCCACTTCGGCGAGTTGTTGGTGTTATACGCATAGTTACCCTCAATGAGGATATTCTCCGCGTTGTTCATTTCAACTGCACATTCATAAACCTCATTTGCGGTTACTCTGCCGTTGTTATAAAGAAGATTGTTTTTAATGATAGAATCGCCACAGCTCTGGAGGCTTATACCTGCATTACCGTTTCTTGCAACGAAGTTGTTTGAAATTTCAATACCTGTGATAGTGCTAACGGGAGCAAGTGCCGAAGATCTTGCAAATACGGAAATATCTCCGCTTAAAGAGAGCAAGTAGTTGTTATTGATGAACTTATTGTTCTTAACAACGATGTTCTGGGGCATGGTTGCCTCATTAAACACGTCGAGCGAGCTGTGGATGGAGATAGAACCGTGACCTACGTTAAAGAATGCGTTGTTCTTTACCAAAGCATCCCTTACCTGAATAAGAAGACCGCGGTTACGCTTATTGCGAACTATGTTGTTTTCAAAGGTGAATTTAGCGGTTTTGCTTATGTTGGTTGCAACAACCTTGCGGCCGTTGAGCCAGCTGCCAGCATCCTGCTTGGTAAGAGATTCCTTTACTACGATAGTATAAACAGCCTCGTTTCCGGTAACGCTTTCAACCGTGCCGTAACCAAGCTTTTCGAACGTATCCTGATCGTAGAACTCAATAACGTTGCCCACATCGGGCTTGGATATCGCTTCCGTCTTACGAGCAATAACAACAGTCCTGTTTCTTACGTCAACGCTGTTAAGCGTGTAATAATAACCGGACTTAATGTTGAGTGCGTCGTCGTGAGGATATTCAATAATCGAGTTGGTGATCTTTACCTCGCCGTAGCATTCTGCAAAATGGAAGCCGTCTGCAGTAGTGGTCATAAGACGTCCGCTACCCTCGGGCACTACGATATTAACGCGGTTGCAAAGAATATTTGTGGTTTTGTTTCCAACAACACCCATACCGCCGGTGGTGTGTATGGTTACGTCCTCCATACAAACATCCTCACAGGAATAGAAGCCGAAGCAGTTGTATACATACATAGAGAACGCGAGGTTAGCGTAATCGCCAAGCGCTGCATCGCTGAAATATCCAAAATAAGCGTTGCCGAAGCTTACAACGAAGGTGTAACCCTCTTCGTCGTTACCGGAACAGGTGTAACCCGTAACGAAGCTTTCGCTTGCCGTACCGAAATAACCGCCCTGCTTGGGTGCTAATGTGATGGAGTCAAACTCAACGTAAGAGAGAAGCTTTGCATTAGCCGCAACGATTCTCTTTACAGACTCGTTAAAGCGCTTATCGATCTTGATCGTTGTAGTGTGATTTTCCATATCGATATTCTCGATAATACCGTTTATTGCGGTGGGGATCTTATAATCTACGCTAAAGCCCTGAAGGTGAATATCCTTGCAGTTTTCAAAATAAGCGAATCCACGGTAAGCAAATGCCTCGTAAGAGAGCACTATCTTTGCACCGTTGCCTCTGATATAAAGACCGTTATAGCCGTTAAAATTAAAGGTGTAAGTATTTCCACCATTTGCGGTGTTAACCTCTATAACCTCGTTTGCAGGAAGATCAATAACAACCTTTTTACCCTGATCGTTATAGGTTTTTGCCTGTGCAAATGCTTGCGTAAGCATATGGAAGCCGTCATCGGTGTTAGCATTGGAAAGGTCAATTACCTCACAGCCTGTATCGTCGATGGGATAAAGCTCGGTGTCAAGCTCACTCTCATATACGCCTACGTCGGAAATATCGCTAAGACCATAGAAGCCGTCGTCGTTCAGAGCAGAATTAGTATACTCGTTTACAGAAAGCTTCTGGATAGTTTCGTTAATGGTAAATTCTGCCTGCTTCTGAGGGGGCTGGGTTGACGTGCCGCCGCTCGTGCCGCCGCTCGTTCCGCCCTGCGTACTGTCCTTACCGCCCTTACAAGCAGTAGGGAACGCCATACATACAGCTAAAAGAGTACATAACAAAATTTTAGTTATCCTTTTCATGGTTTACCTCCGTTTTTTCACTTTATCTGATTGCCGTTTTCAGTTACGGACGATTCATCGTTATTCTTAACGACGGCAAAACTCTCCGTAGCATTGCTCATAACAACACAGTTGTTGTTAACAGTTATATTCTCGCTGATTATTATTCTTACCGCAGCGTATAGCGATTCGTTTGAATAACGGCGACATATATCATAGAACAGATTGTTACTTACGATACAATTTCCACCTGACTTTATCGAAACGCCCGACTGACCGTTGCCCGTAATAAAATTGTTTGTTACGGTGATGTTCCTTATCGACCCGGCAAATCCCTTGCCTGAGCTACCATAAGCAAAAACAGAAACGTCGCCTTCAAGACCGTAGCCAAGATTGTTGTTGAAAAATTTGTTGTTTGTTACGGTTACGTCGCCTGGAACAATAGCCTCAGCAAAGATATCGAGCGCGCTGTGAAGAGAAATAGCGCCGTGAACGATATTGTAAAATGCATTATTCGAGATATCACAATTCCTCGACTGAAGCAATATTCCGCGGTTACGCTTGTTCCTGAAGATACAGTCGTTTATCTTGACCTTAGGGCTTCTCGTAACGTTACCTACAATACAACCTGAAAAATCATCCTTTACAAACTTGTTTACACCTATCGTGTATTTTAAAAGCGCGTTGTGCACGGATTCAACCGTATACGTTCCCTTTCTCTCGAAGGTAGCGGGATCATACACCTCAATAACGTCACCCACCTCTATTGGGAAGTTTGTATGAACAGATGAGGACTCGCACACGATCTGCTTTGCTGCATTTTGAGTAATCTTTTTATAAAAACTGCAAATATTGATGGAATCGTCGTGAGAATTCTCGTAAATACTGCCGGTTATAAACAAATCTCCGCAACAGTCGTTGCCATGGAAGCCGTCTGCAGTCGCAGTCATAAGCCTTTTTGAACCCGGCTTGAGCATCAAATTTGTTCTGTTTAAATAGGAATTTGTAACGCTGTTGAACATAAACGTCATGCCTGCAGAGCAATAGATATTACAGCCCTCCAAATAGACGTTTTGGCAATCCTCAACCACATAGGTTGCGTACTCATACATCGTAAAAGCAACCGAAACGGGAGTGCCTGCACTGACGCTCTTAACCGTTTTAAACGTAAGCGTAAGCTCGTTTGCAGCCGCATCGTACTTGCCTGCCGTTATATTAGTAACGTGATCACCCGTGCTGTTATAAAGAAGATTTGCCTTATAGTTAGGATGAAGCTCTCCGTTTTTATCCTCGGCAAACTCCATATACGAGCCGTACGAGATAGTTCCGCCGTTATAGCGGCTATCCGAAAGATCAAACTCATCGTACAGAGAAATAGTTACGCTCTTCTGCGCCTCATCAAAGCTCTTTACCGTACCGGAAACAACGGGAGAAGGATCGTAGTCGGTTGAAATTTCGTTAAAGTGAATATTCTCACAATTAGTTACGTTATAACCGATACACCAGTTTTCGAACACGAATTCGGTATTGTTTCCGACGAGATAAAGGTCGTTTACACCGTTGATCTTGAGCGTGGTTGTAAACCTGTAAACACCCTCTTCAAAAACTATCTTTTTAAGCCCCTCAACATTCTCGAGTGAGGAAACGAGTGTGTTAAAATTCCTCTCGTTCTTTTCACCATCCTTAGTGATGCCGTAATCCGCAGCCACGTAAACGTTTGCAAATTCGCTGTCATCAGGAACGGGATACAAAACCTTTGAAAACGCTTGCTGATCGGCGCCCACCTTGGACGCGTCGGTAAGCCCGTATTCAGCGTTCGTAATTGCCGATCTATACGGCGTACTCATCATAGTTTGGATAAGCTCCTCTCCGTCAACCTCCTTGTTTGCGGGAGGCTTGGGCGGCTCTGTGCCGTTCGAGCTTCCGCCGCCGGTAGAATTTCCCCCGCCGGCAGAATTACCCCCTCCTGAACAAGCAGTAAACGACATGATAAGCATAAGCAAAGCAGAAACGAGTATGCCAATGAATTTTTTCATAATATACTCCTTATTTAGATTCTATTAACTTAAACTGCAAAGCAGAAAAACCTCTTGTTTTGCATATGTTTTTTGATTTTAAATCAAAGGGCTGCGTTATAAATATCAACAACCTTCTGGTATCTATAATTTACAAGCTCGTTTAAATGATCATTCCAATCCTTGTCATTAAACGGATCTCTTACACCGGTGATAAACTCGCCCTCAACCATTTCGATATAAGGCATGAGGTTAAGAAGAATGGACGAGGTTTCGTCGTAACCTTCCCTACTGAGAATAATATCTTCGGGGATAGGAGCCTTAAGGAAGGGAATATAACGCTCACTTTCAGTGTTTAAGCGTTTTACGATATCGTCGTTCATCTTGCCGATGAAATCGTATTTCCAGTATACCGAAGCACCGGTACCTACGTTAGGCGATATTGTTGCACGGTATTCTTCCTGAGTGCCTTCCCAAGTGGAAGGAACGTTGAAGGTCCACGAGGTTTTCTCCTCGTTATCCCAACTCCAATGAGTACCCTCTTCGCCGTATGCGATAAGCTGGGTTCCGAGATCGGAATACATGATATCCATAAGTCTTGCAATTTCTCTAACGTACGGAGTTCCTACAGGAATAAGACAAGCAGATGCCGAGAAGTTAGTGAAGCCGTAATGCAAGGGAGTGCCATTATAATAGTCACTGGTAATCGGTCCAAAAACAGTGTAGTTAGGATCGAGATCGTAGCCTACAACAAGGTAAGCTGCTGCAGCACAGAACATACCCAAACGGTTAGCTGCGCCGTTACCTGCCATCTGCTCGTTGCCGAGGATGGAATAGGTGTTGTTGTCTATAAGACCTTCCTTAAACATGGTTCTTGCCATTTTAAGGAATTCACGGTAAGGCTCCGTTGCGGGAG
This sequence comes from Clostridia bacterium, assembly GCA_017501205.1. Lineage (GTDB taxonomy): Bacteria > Bacillota > Clostridia > Christensenellales > Borkfalkiaceae > RGIG3732. The sequence continues at coordinate 4,197 of JAFVXM010000080.1, read as the reverse complement.
TATAGTTGAAGCTCTTACCGTCATTTGATATTTCGATATTGTTGGAAACTGCGCCGTAAGCAGCGAGGATAAAATTACGGAGATATTCCATCTCTGCTGCGGTTGCGGGAATTTCGTTATCCGGATCGCCGTCCTTATTAGCGTCAAGCTTCTTGAATGCGCGGAGCACCAAAAGGAGCTCATCTATAGTGTTAATATCGTTAGCAGAAGGAAGCTCGCTTACGCCAAACTCCTGGCTAAGCTTGGTTTTTAAACCGGGAGTGGTGTTGATGTTATCTATCCACTTCTGATTGATCCACATTTTATAGGTAAGATCTCTGGGTACGTCGTTTGCAGTAACGGTTGAATACATCTTGCCGTCGGGAAGAGTAACGACGTCTCTCGCCTTGGTTTTTGTATCAATATTAAAGTTGTTGTCGAGAAGCGCCTTGTAGTTGGGCATATAGTTATCTACAAGACTTCCCACCTGAACGCCTTCAACCACGAGGTTGGGATCGTTAAAGGGAATAAGCACGCCCTCTTCGGAATAGCTTACCTGCTCCTCCATGCTGTTCGAAAAAAGGAAGAAGTCGGGAAGATCTCCGCCAAACCACGCTGCAGAACGAAGGTTTTCATAACTTGCCGTATCGGCGTGATTAAATTCAAAGGTAATGTTAGTTCTCCTTGAAAGAACCTTGAACATTTCCATAGTTTCATACCTGGGATTCATGCTTCCACGGGGAACAAAGATCTCGATTGTTACAGGGTTTTTTACGATCCTGTACTGATCGCCGTATTCCGCAAGCGCTTGCTCTTCGGTAAGGAAGTTATCGGGATCATATGCTCCCTTATTTTTTCCCTTACAGCCGGTTGCAAAGGCTGCTGTTAACATCATGCATACAGCAAGTAACAAAACCAGAAATTTTTTCATAATTTTCCTCCAAAAATATTTATCCTTTCAATCCGCCTACCATAAGCCCCTTTTCAAAGAACTTTTGGAAGAACGGATAAATTAACAAGATGGGTACGGTTGCTACGACGATTACTACATACTTGATAGACTCTGAAAGCATCGCCTGCTCCTGCTGACCGAGTTGACCTGCACCTGAGCCGAGATCACCGGTATTTGAATTAATAAGTATTCTCGTAAGCCATCTCTGAAGCGGCCAGTACTTATCGTCGGGCAAATAAAGCAACGAGTTAAAGTACGAGTTCCAGTATCCTACAATAGCGTACAGCGTCATTACGGCTATTATAGGCTTGCAAAGCGGGATAATAATGCTTACAAACGTTTTTATCGGGCCGGCGCCGTCTATCATCGCAGCTTCTTGATATTCCCAAGAAATGGTGGACGATATGTAGGTTCTAATTATTATGATATTGTACACGCCAACACAGCCGGGAATGATCATTGCCCAAATGGTATTGATGAGCTGAAGATTTTTTACAACGAAATACGTGGGTATCATTCCGCCGCTCAAGAACATGGTGAGAACGAAGTAAAGGTTAACCACACCCTTGCCCTTCAAATCTCTTCTTGAAAGGGGATATGCTGCCGTAAACTGAAGAACAAGCTGTATAACCGTTCCTATAACGGTGTACATAAGAGTATTCAAATAGCCACGGATAATGCCGTCGTGCCTGAAAACGTTTGCGTAGCCGTCAAGCGAAAACTCCTTGGGAATAAGCCCAACCTCTCCCCTGTAAACGAGAATAGGATTTGAAAATGAGTTTGCAAGAACGAACAGCAGAGGCAAAAGCGTTATAAACGCATAAATACCCATAACGAGGTAGATTATCCAATTAAAAACCTTATCTTTTCCGGTGTTTTCAACCATTTTTCCACCTCCTTACCAAAGTGACGTTTCGCCAACCTTGCGCGAAACCGTGTTTGCTATCCAAAGCAAAATAATATTTATTACAGAGTTGAACAGACCTATTGCCGTTGCATAGCTGAATTTAGGTATCTTTGTCATAAAGGACATCTCGTAAACGTAAGTGGAGATGATTCTTGACGTTCTGAGGTTAAGGTCTGTTTGCATAAGGTAAACCTTTTCAAAGCCAACGCTGAGCATATTTCCTATACTGAGAATTAGCATTATAACAGCCATCGGTATTATCGTGGGCAAATTTATATGCCACATACGCTTTAACCTGCCGGCGCCATCTATGATCGCGGCCTCGTGCAAGGATTGATCTACGTTAGCAAGCGTGCCAACGTAAATTATAGCCCACCATCCAAGGCCCTGCCATACGCCTGACCAGACGTAAAGATGTGGGAAAAGCGATGCGCTTTCCATTACCCTCACCCTTTCTCCGCCAAAGAAGGTGATTATCCTGTTAAAAATACCCGTTTCGTAATTAGAGAAGGAGAACAGCATACCGCACACAACGGCAACGGAAACAAAGTAAGGCGCGTAAGATATCGTCTGCACTGTTTTCTTGAAAAGTTTATTTCTTATCTCATTTATAAATAGTGCAAGGATGATAGGCAGAATTGTGTTTACAACAATAGAGTAAACACTTAAAACGAGCGTATTCTTCAATATATTAAAGAAGTCCGGCATCGTAACAAAATTGTAAAAATGCTTAAAGCCGCCCATATCCGTAAACGGGCTGTTCCATATTCCCTTTAGTGCGGAGAAATCCTGGAACGCCGTAATAAGGCCGCTTAACGGAACGTAATGGAATATAAAAATGTATACGAGTGTAGGCAGCATAAGCAGATAGAGCGAGAGGTTTTCCTTTGTAAAAAAGCCTCTGAGCTTGCTCTTCTTTTTTCTGATAGTGCCCTTTTTCTCAGTTTTTTCGATATTTTTATCGATCTTAACCTCAATGGTATCACCGCTCGTTTCGAAATATCCCTTACCCACTTGGTAGACACCTACGGTGCAATAACTGCCAAACGTAGCGATAACGCTATCCTCTCCGAAGCTAAGGTTATTCACATACGCGGAAGGATTGATTTTACCCGTGGGGCCAAATACGGCAACACCCTGCTTTATAGGAACAAGCGTAAACACCTCCGCCTGATTTCCTTTAACGTTACTTGTAACGAAGCCGGTGCTTAAAACCTCTCCAACAAAGCCGTTTAAAGAGGAATATACGGCGTAATTGCCCTTTGGCAAGCCATTTATCTCGCTTACTGCAATTTTCGTTTCGGCACACTCTCCGTTGCCAAACACACCGAGAACAAAGCCGTATTCGGTTTTATTGTACACGCGGAAAGGCTCGCCCTCTGGCGTTCCAAACAAACAGTTCAACGTGGGCTTCGCATTTTCCACACAGCGGCAAACGGTGCCATCTTCCAAACAAAGCCCCTTTATCACGGAAAAATCAACCTTTTCCGGCTTGTCCGTGCAATAGATCGGACCACCGCTTATCGCCCTTCCTGCAGCGTGATAGTTGCCCCACTCGCTACCGCTTTCAAACATATCCCAGTCAGCAATAACTATGGGATTTGTCCAAAAACCCGTGAAGGCGTTATCTCTGATATGCTCACCGTGGCTTGTAGGATCATCGGGCAAAAAGTCACCCGACGTTCTCGTTACGGATCCGCTTCCCAAATTCATAAAGAAATCGTTAGAGCAGCTGGAACAGTTTATATGCTCACCGCCAAAATACTCCTGCGACGCGGACTCAACGGCAGAAAGAAGCTTTTTCATCCTGACTACTCTACTTTCGTCGCCCTCGGCAAACGCCTCGCTCCAAGCCATGGCGTCGATCTTGATTCCGTCTACCCCCTGAGCCTTGAGCTCTTTATAAAAATCAGCATAAAAAGCCCCTAAATCGCAGCAAATTCCACTATCATCGTACGCGATGTTCATGGGATAAAAATCGCTCCCCGCGGTAGCGTTAAAGGCATGATTGTCCGCAGGGGTTATAAATCTCTCGGGGATATTAAACGGTGCATACCTGACCTTGTACTTCGGGAAGGACTCTCCGTCAATCCCCTTCCAGTAGCCGTTGTAAGTGTGCCAACAGATGAATTTCTTAAGCCCGTAATCCTTTTTCAGATCGTTTATCGTTCTTGAAATGCCGCCTTCAAATTTATCTTCGTTTGCTTTAAACGAGGAAAGCTTGCCGTCTTTTGAATTAAACCAACCTTCATCTGCAATGATGAATCCCAGCTTTTGCCCGTTATCGGCAAAGGATTGCGCTACCCTCATAAGGTTATCCCTCGTAACGTCAGATCCAAATGCGTTGTAGGTGCAATAT
>JAFVXM010000079.1 GCA_017501205.1 Clostridia bacterium | reverse complement strand
GCTAAAGCCTATTGCCGGAAGGCTTGCCCGTTTGAGCTAAAAACGGCTTCCTTTATATAGAATCTGACGGCTACGGTATGGAAATATTTTCACCTGCATTAGAAATAATTTCCCATGCCACGCTCCCGGCTTCTATAGGATAGTCGCCAGCTTCTACTTTCTAGACGCCAGCTTCCACCCTATATCCCTCTGACGACGTTTTTGAGGAAAAAAAACGCATCCCCCAGCCCCTCAGTTTCCTACCATCGCGAAGAATTTTCCAACATACTGTTTTTAAAATACAATTACCTATGCTATAAGCCTAAAAACTTATAGCATAGGTAATTTACTAAGTAATATATAAATTACTTGCGCGTGCGAGTTCCTCACAAAAAAAGCAGAACGGCAAAAAGCCGCTCTGCTATGAGGATTTACGTTTTTTGGCTCAACCGAGCCAGAGATAGGCGAGGAGAAAGACGAGCACCATAGCGAGCACTACACAGCAAATTGCCGGCAGCATCGCCAAAAAAGCGCCCTTAACCATTGCCCAGTACTCCTTTCGGGTTACCTTTACGGGCTCGGTTTTGGTGTTTTTACGGTGAGGATTATACCACCTGAAGCCGTCTACGTTCATATCCGCAAACGTGGTTTCGGTATCAAAATCCTCTTCTTTTCTCTTTTTTGCCATTAACTCACCTTTTGCCTTTAGCCGTTCTTCTGCTCGGCTGCGGCTTCTTCCTTTATGCGCTGAATTTCGCTTTCGATCTCCTCATTTTCCTCGGGAGTGTTATAGAGGTGGCAGGCGCAGAAGTGCCCTTCCTCAATCTCCTTGTAGGTGGGCGCGATTATTCCGCACATTTCCATGCACTTATCGCAACGGGTGTGGAACTTACAGCCCTTGGGGGGATTAACGGGCGAGGGAATATCGCCCTTTAAGATTATACGGTTCATCTTTACGTGCGGATTAGGCACGGGTACTGCGGAGAACAGAGCCTTGGTGTACGGGTGGAGAGTGTTTTCAAAGATCTTCTCCTTGGTGCCGTACTCTACCATGCTGCCGAGGTACATAACGCCAACCTCATCCGAAATGTGCTTTACAACGGAGAGATCGTGCGAAATAAAGATGTAAGTAAGGCCAAGCTCCTGCTGGAGCTCCTTGAGCATGTTGATAATCTGCGCCTGAATAGAAACGTCAAGCGCGGAAACGGGCTCGTCACACACAACGAGATCGGGGTTGAGTGCGAGCGCGCGCGCAATACAGATACGCTGGCGCTGGCCGCCCGAAAACTCGTGAGGGTAACGGTCGTAATAATGGGGCTGAAGTCCGCACATCTTCATAACCTTTAGCACGTATTCGCGGTAGTGAGCCTTATCTACGAGCTTGTGCTGAAGCGCAGCCTCGCCGATGATCTCGCCAACGGAAAGCCTGGGTGAAAGGCTTGCGTACGGATCCTGAAAGATCATCTGCATATTCGGGCGGAGCTTATCAAACGCCCTTTCGCTTATGCGTGAAACCTCTTTGCCCTTAAAGTAAACGTCGCCACCGGTAACGTCGTAAAGGCGGAGTATGGTTCTGCCCATGGTGGTTTTACCGCAGCCACTCTCGCCAACGATGCCGAGCGTTTTGCCCTTTTTGAGCTTAAACGAAACGTTATCAACAGCCTTTAAGTACGCGGTGGGGCGTCCTAAAAGGTTTTTATCGACAACGAAGTATTTTTTAAGGTTATTTACCTCAAGAAGGTATTCGCTTTCCTGCTGGGTGGTTTCGGTATCTGCCACCGTTACCTCCTGCTCTGCCACTTCGGCATTGAGCTTTTCGTTAAGTTCAGCCATTAGTCACGTCCTCCTTGTCCTTATACAGATAGCAGGAAACGCTGTGAGTATCCGTAACCTTTACAAGCTGGGGATATTCACCCGCGCATTCCTTTTTGCACATCTCGCACCTATCGCGGAAGTAGCAGTAGTTGGGCATATCGATAGGATTGGGAACGAAGCCGGGGATGCAGTACAAACTGTCCACCTCGCCGTCTACACTCGGCTTGCTCTTCTGCAAACCGATGGTGTACGGATGCAGGGGATTATCAAAGATATCCTCCGCCGTGCCCATTTCGATTATCTTGCCGGCGTACATAACCACAACGAAGTCTGCCATTTCGGCAACCACGCCGAGGTCGTGCGTGATGAGCATTATGCTGCCGTTGATCTTGCCCTTGATCTCGCGGAGAAGATCGAGAATCTGCGCCTGAATAGTAACGTCGAGCGCGGTGGTGGGCTCGTCGGCAATAATTAGCCTGGGGTTGCAGAGCAGTGCCATAGCGATCATAACCCTCTGGCGCATACCGCCGGAAAGCTCGTGGGGGTATTTTTTATAGACACCCTCGGGATCTGCTATGCCAACGAGATCGAGCATCTCAATGCTCCTCTTTTTAGCATCTGCCTTGTTTATGCCCTCTATGTGCAAAAAGGCAACCTCATCGAGCTGATTGCCGATGGTGAACACGGGGTTGAGCGAGGTCATGGGCTCCTGGAAGATCATGGCGATCTCTCTGCCACGGATGGAGCGCATTGCCTCGGTGGGCATTTTTGCTATATCGTAAACCTTCTCATCGGTTTCGTAAAGGATGCCGCCAAGCTCGTTTTTAGCCTTGATGGGCCTGCCCTTTTCGTCCTTTTTGATTTCAACCTCGCCGTTTTCAAGCGTTTCGGTTTCATAAACGGGGATCTTTCTGCCGTAGGAATCGCGGCGGAAGGCCTTTGTTCTGAACCTGATATTGCCGCTTACCACCTGACCGGTGGGGCCCTGAACGAGCTGCATTAAAGAGAGAGAAGTAACGCTCTTGCCGCAGCCGCTCTCGCCAACCACGCCCACGGTGGAGCCGGCGGGTATGGAGAAGGTAACGCCGTTTACAGCCTTAACGGTGCCGGCGTCGGTAAAGAAGAAGGTGTGAAGATCCTCAAACTCAACGATGTTTTTGGGATCCTTCATCTCGGTTAAAAACTCGGATTCAACAACCTTTCTCTTCTTCTGCTTTTCATAATATACGGTAGCCTTGCGGTTTTCCCTGGCTATCCTTCTGGATTCCTTTCCCGAAATGTAATGGGATTTATCTTTTTTGATTTTTTCAGCCATGGTAAATCACCTCTTCATCTTGGGATCGAACGCGTCACGAAGACCGTCGCCAACAAAGTTGAACGCCAGAATTGCAAGCGTGATGCAAATTCCCGGGGGTACCCAGAAATTGAGATAGTCTGACATATACTCCGCCTTGGTTGCGTAGTTGATCATTGCGCCCCACGTTGCCGTGCCGAGCGGTGCGCCGAGGCCGAGATAGCCGAGCGTTGCTTCGGTGAGGATGGTGCTGCCGAGGCCGAGTGTCATGGAAACGATAAGCTGGGGCAGTACGTTAGGCAACAGGTGCTTGAATATCTTTCTGCCAACCGAGAGGCCCGAGCATTTTGCCGCGAGCATGAACTCCTGCTCCCTGAGTGACAGAATTTGACCGCGCACGAGCCTTGCCGTGCCCGACCAACCGATAAGACACAGCATCGCCATAAGATAATATAGCCTCTGCTTGGGAAGCACTAAGCCTATCTCCTCAAGCGCGTCTAAAAGTGATGACAAAATAAGCATTATGGGCAGCGAGGGAATACAGTACAGCACGTCTACTATACGCATTATCAGCTGGTCCACCCATTTGCCAAAGTAGCCTGCGAGGCCGCCCAGCACAACGCCGAGCGCCGTTTGCAAAATAACTACTACGAAGCCGATGGTGAGCGAGATTCTTCCGCCGTACATAAGGCGGGTGAAGATATCGTAGCCCTGCTCGTCGGTGCCGAGCCAGTGGCGCCACGTTATATCGCCCTTGATGTTTACGTCGGACTTGGTTATGGTTATATCGAACGCCTTATATTCCGTTCCGTCCTCATACTCATACCTGATTGCGGGGTAAGAAACGAGGTCCTTTGAGGTGGATTTATCCGGCTCCTCCTCTCCCCACGGGGAGAAAAGCGGACCTACGAACGAGAAGAGGAATAAAATTATGAGCGTTGCAAGACCGATCATGGAGAGCCTGCTGCGGAAGAAGCGCTTTGCAACGACCATGCCCGGAGAGAGAACCTTTACCCTATCGGTAAGGTTTTCGCCGTGAAGATCATCCTGCTCCTCTGCCGTGATTTCCGCCTGCTCGGGGGTGTTTTCGGGATCATACAAATTCTTGTTTTCTTCCATAAAATTACCTCCTTACTTGCCCAGCTTAACGCGCGGGTCAACAACGGCGTACATAACGTCTGCAAGCAAAATACCGAGAACGGTGAGCATTGCTATAAACATATTGTAGCCCATAACGAACGGGATATCGCCCTCTCTGAGTGCGGCGTAAGCTATCTGGCCGATACCGGGGATGGCGAACACCGTTTCGGTTATCATCGCGCCGCCGAAAAGGCCGGGGATGGTTCCTGCGAGGGTGGTTACGAGGGGTATCAAGGTGTTGCGGAATACGTGCTTATAGATAACCTTGGATTCCGAAAGGCCCTTTGCCCTTGCCGTTCTGATATAGTCTGCATTGAGTACCTCGAGGGTGTTGGTACGCGTGTACCTCATCATGCCGCCGATGGAGAGTATTACAAGCACTACCATAGGCAGAACGAGGTGCCACAGCACGTCCGTAGTCCTCTGCCACCACGTTGCGTCTACCGGCATGGTTGCCGTTACGAGGCCGCCCGTTTCAAACCAACCGAGCTCTACCGCAAACACCTTTATTACGAGGCTGGCGAAGAAGAAGGTCGGGAAGGACATGCCTATCATTGATAGCACGGTGGCGGTATAGTCCAGCTTGCCGTACTGATTTACGGCGCACTTTATACCGAGGGGGATAGCGATGATGAGCTGGAGGATCATGGAAACGAGGGAGATCGCAAAGGAAATACCCATGTTTTTGAAGATGATATCCTCAACCTGCATGTTGTACTTAAAGGATTTGCCCATATCGCCCTGAACGAACGCAAACAGCCACTTTAAGTAGCCCTTGCATATCCCAAGGAAGGAATTATCGTGCAGGCCGTAGAGCTCAAGCACCCTGCGAAGGTCCTCGTCAGAGCCGACGTTCGGGTGTGATGCATAATACTGGTTCTCTATGTAGCTGACAGGCATGAGCCTTACCAGAAAATAAAGAATTACAGATACGCCAAACAGTATAAATACCGAAAGGAGTATTCTTTTTATAACGTATTTTACCATTTTATACTTCTCTTTTAGTTTATTTGTTTATTTTTCCAAGGCAAGGGGGTTCTCCTCCCCCCTGCCTCGGCCTTTTATGAGGGTTTAGCCTATATTAGTTGTAGTTTACTTCCCAAAGCTTGGAAACAACGCCGTCGTAATGGGTTGCCTTGCTGTTGAGGGTGTTGGAGTCGATAACGTCGGTATTGTAAACCGCAAGGTCGTTACGCTGATAGGTGGGGAACTCTACGCAAAGATCCATGATGAGGTCGAGTGCCTCGGCGTAGATCTGCTCACGCTCCTGCTGGTTGAGGGTTTCACGGCCCTCTTCGATCTTATCGCTGAGCTCCATGATGATTTCGTACTCATATTCGTACTTGCCGGTGGTATCGTTAAGGATCTGCGGATAGCCCCAGTTTCTAACGGAGGTAGCAGTACTGTCCTTATGATATACCTGGTACATATCGGGGTCGATACCGGAGGACCAAGCTGCTGCCCAAACCTCTAAGTCGCCCGTTGCGAGCTTCTTGAGTGCCTGAATATCGGTTTTAACGGAAATTTCAAAGCCGCAGGATTCAAGGTATCTCTCGGTTTCCTTAAACATACCGAATGCGGGGTGATCGTCCGTTTCGCCTGCGATGGTGAAGGTGAACTTGAGGTTCTTGCCGTCCTCGTCCTTCCAGATAGCAACGCCCTGGTCGTTGAGGTCGGTACCCTGCTTGCAGCCGCCGAGGCGGAGAAGGCTCTGAATCTTCTCAACGTAGTTGTAATCATAGGTCCAGAGCTCGTAGTACTCGGTGCAGCCCTCGGGATAAGCCCAAGAGGTGCTGGACATAGGTCTGTAAATGGGGGTTGCACGGCCGCCGCTGTAGTAGCTGCTGATGATGTAGGTTACGGGGTCCATACTGTGCATTATAGCTTCCCTTACGTAGTGGTTGGGGATTGCCTTGGGGTTGATGCCGACGTAGCCGTAGCCGCCCGTTGCGTATTCCTGCATTGCGAGGTGGCTGTAGTTACCTATCTTGTTTACGTTAGCGGTGGTTGCGCTGGGTTCGCCAAAGTCGATATTCTTGGAGATGAGCGCGTCCAAAATTCCGCTGTCGCCGGTAACCTTGTAGCGGAAGTATTTGATCTTTGCGTTGCAAAGCTCTTTACCTACGGTGTAGAAGTAGGGGTTTCTTACGTAGTAAACGACGTTGTTTTCAACGAAGGTTTCCTTGGTGCCGATGCCGCCGTTTGCGTTAGACGCCATGTAGGTACCTGCGCCCATGGGGAGAAGGTTCTTGTTCTGATCTGCAATAACGGTATCCATAAAGTCCTTAGAACCGAACTTGAGGCCGAAGTTGCCGTTTTCGGGGTTGAAGGTCTTAACGTAGTCAACGCCTTCAAACGTGCCGGAATAGTAGTGCATGGGTGCTACCGTGAACGCGAAGTTCCAGATAGCCTTGGGGTCGATACCGTTGATAACGATCTTGAGAACGTCGTGCTCTTCGCCGAGCGATTTGTTCTTGAACATGCTGGTCTTATAGGTGGTGATACCGGAAATGGACTTAACGGGCATATCGCCGAGTCCTGCAAAGTACTTGCTCATTTCCTCATCAGCAAATTCCTGAAGAGCGTTGGTAGCGGTTGCCCAGTAGGTAACGATCTGAGAAAGAGAATCGTCGGTACGGGTGTAGCTGTTGTAAACTGCTTCGATTGCTGCCTGCTTGTAAAGCTCTGCCTTAGCGTCAGCCTCGGTAGCGCCTGCGTGAGAAGCGAGGTAAGCGTTGATATTTTCCTCGGAAACAGCCTCTTCCATGGTTTCAACCAAGGGGCTGGTCTCGTCAATTTCGGTGGTGGGGTTATCGTCAAGAGTGGTGAGATACTTGCCGTTAGCGTCCTTCATCTTAACGGTTGCGCCGTTGGCGTTCTTTTCCGTTCTTACGGAGATGATACCCTCCATAAGGAAGTAAACCTGCCAGTCCTCGGTGAAGGAGTACTCCTCCTCATAGCTTTCCAAGGAGCCTGCGTTGTTGTTCCAGTCGGTAGTAACCTCTTCAAGGAAAAGCTCCTTTACCTTAGCGATATCAGCTTCCATCTGAGCGTAAGCCTCTTCGGTTTCGGGCTCAACCTTATCCTCTCCCCAATAATCGCGGAGAACCTGAAGCCTTGCCTGTGCCTGACGGTAGAAGAGATCCTTAAAGTTCTCCTCGCTGCCATCCTGCTGAAGGGGATCCTGAGCGCGGTATGCCTTGAGGCCCTGAATATCGGTGGAGTAGATGGTGGAAGATCCGCTGTATGCGGGATCGAGATATACGTAGAGGTTAAAGAGAACGTCCTTAATGGTGAGGGGCTCACCGTCGGAGTACTTGATGCCGTTTTTGATAACGAATTCATACTCGGTGCGTCCGTTCATATCGCCTGCGGTGGTAACGTTGCCGTTTGCATCGTACATAGTTTCGCTGTAATCGAGAACTACGCAGGATACGTCCTCACCGACGTCGGGCTGACCGTTAGAGTCGGAAGAAAGCATACCGATCTGAGTCATGCCTGCAACTGCACCGTCGTTAGCGGTTGTGGAGAAGAAGGGGTTAAAGTTGTTATCGAGCGCGCCGATAGAGAAAACCAAAGGTCTGGTTTCGGGATTGTACTGCTGGGGCTGAGTCTGCTGTCCGCCACTGCTGGACTGCGAGGTCTGCGTGCCGCCTATGGAGCTGCTGTCCTTACCCCTACCTTTACAGCCAAAGGGTATGGAAAGAAGCATTATAGCCGAGCACATTACAGCAAGAATTTTGATAATAGTTTTCTTCATTGTGTAAATCCTCCGTTATAAAATTTGATTTTTTTATTTTTCTGTTATAATCACGTCGTCCGCCGAAACGGTTACGGTGATGCCGGTGTATTTTGCAAGGAAGTCCGCATCCGTGGAGCCCTCCTCACCCTTGAAGAGGTAATGGTTGAGAACGTACTCTCCGCCGTTATCCTTATAAATATTGTATATCTCGCTCTTATCGGGATCGTAAGAAACGTTTACGGTGAAGGAGCTGAAGGTAACGCCCTCAAAGCTTGCCCCATCCTCTACCGTGCCGATGAGCGCGTAGATGGAAGCCTTGATCTTGGAATCGGAGCTTGTTCCCGGCTGAATGGTCGCCTTTACGGTAAAGCCCTCAAAGCCCACGTTTACAAGCTTTGCGTTCGCGCCTACGGCGGTGATGAACGAAAGCTCCTTTTCGTTTCTGAGCGTATCGCTGCTCTTGCTTGCCTGAACGGTGAAGTTCTTGATCTTGAAGCCGTTGCCCTGAAGCTCGCCGTTGAGATAGTTGATGGAAAGGCGATCGCCGTCGTAGTCAACGTCTGAAACCATATAGCCCTTTACAGAGGTATCTATCGCGCTCTCTTCAACAAAGTCCTCAAAGGTATCCGCGTTGTTTACGATGAACCAGCTGCCGGGGATAAACCTCGTGTAGATGGGAACGTTCTCGTTAGAGCCCTCAACGGGTACTATCGGCCAAACCACGGGGCTTGTGCAAGCGACGTCGTAGAAGTACTGACCGGACCAGGTGAACGCGCCGTCCTTAACGTTAAAGGTCAGCCTCTCGGGCTTCTGAACCATATTCTTATCGCCAAAGCTGTAGCTGTTGATAACGCCGCCGCTCTGATACTCCGTTTCAACGGTTGCACCTGCAGCATCCTTGGTTACGATGGTTAAGGGATCGCCGTTATCGGTAACTGCGATAAGATCCATTTTAACCTCGCTCAGCCAGAGTGCGTAAACGGCTATATGCTCGCCGCTTTGCATGAGGTGGGTTGTATCGAGGGGCTTGGTCTGATCCACCGCCACGTTGCCGTTAGCGTCCTTTACGGGGTTTCCGCTACCGTCAAGCTGGGGATAGAACCAACCGCCAAGCTCATACTTGCTCCTTGAAACGGCAATGGGGTTGGATACCACGTTGATATCGCTGCCACCGATGTTTACAGGCCTTGAGCCCTCGGTGTACCAAAGCCTCTTTTCGGTGAGATTTCCGCCAAAGAAGCCGCCGTTTGCATAGTACGTTACGCTTGCAACGAGGTTGTTATCCTTAATAACGCCATCGAAGGTGGGGCCGAGCGTACAGCCGGCAAGCAAGCACGCCACCGTAACCGCCGCCAAAGCAAGCAATACGATTTTTTTGATGTTTTTGATCATAAAATAATCCTCGGTTTACTTATTTTTCTTTTTTCTTAAGGCTACCGTAACTGCCGCAGCAGCAGCGATAACCGCCGCGCCGCCGCCTGCAATTGCGGCTATTGTTCCAGCGTTTGAGCCTTCGCCCTCGCTATCCGACGTGCCTACCGACGAGGAAGCAGAGCTTTCAGTGCTGTCCGTGCTGTCGGTGCTGTCGGTGCTGTCCGTGCCGGAGTCACCACCCGGGGGTGTAGGCTCCTGCTCCGCCTCTGTTACGGTTATCGCAACGTTAACGGTGTAGTCCCTGCCGTCTACCCTGCCGCTAACCCTTACGAACCTGTTGTAAACGGTAAGGGGAGCGGTATCTATAAGGGTTATTTCGCCCTCGTAGAGTGCGGACGAGCCGTCGTCGTAAAGGACGGTGAGCTTGAGCCCGCTCTGTGCCACGTTGAAGGTATCGCCGGCAACGTAATCCTTAACGTAATCGGATTCGTAGCCCAGCCTCGTTACGGTTACGGGTATGCCCACGCCGCGCTTGATATCCCTCATCAGCGTTTCAAGTGCGGAGAGCTTCTCCCCACTGCCCTCCGTTAAAAAGGCCTGCTGGGCGGGATCGGTCACGTTTTCAAAGTAGCTTCTTGCAAGGGTAAGCCTCGTTGCGAACTCGGTTACGGTTTTCCTGTTCTCCTCACTCGGCTCAAGCTCAAGCCATCCGCGGATGTCCTCTGCCGAGTACAGCCCGTCGATAACCGCCTTTGCCTCCCTCGTGTAATCGTCCATATGAACGCCGGTCGTAACGCGGTTTGAGAAGAAGGTTTTATACACGAAGTTGCCGTAGCCGCTTGCGTTTTCGGGGTGCTTGAGGGTAAGACCGCTGGCCTTGCCGTAATATTCAACGATAAGCTTTTCAAAGTTTGCCGTGAACTGCCCCGTGTACGTTACCATATTCGACTGGTAATTTACCTCTCCCTCCGCCGAGTGGAGGTAGAAAAGTTCGGGTGCCTGCATGCTGCGGAATTCGTAAACCTCAATTCCGCTATCGTAGAACGCCCTGTGCCCTATCGCCCTTACGGTGTAAGGCAAAATTACCGTTTTGAGTGTGCCGCCAAGCCCCTCGAACGCTCCGCCGTGGATGGACACCACACCGAGCCCCTCGGGAAGGGCAAACTCACCGTTTTGCTGACTGAGCGCGGAGGGGTAAGCCACCAGCTCGCACCTGCCGTCCTCGGTCAATATTCCGTAAAGCACGCCGCCTTCGGCAAAATATCTGCTGCCGCTCGCCTCAAACGCCGTGAGTTTGGCGTTGTAAGCAAACGCGCCCGTGCCTATTTCGTTTACGCATTGCGTTATGCTGATCTTGGTCAAATCCGTTTGAGCAAACGCGTAATCGCCTATATTTACTGCATGCTCCCCATCGGGAAGCTCCAACTTAGCAAGCCTGCTTGCCATGAACGCGCACTCGCCTATCTCACGCGCAGAGCCAAGCTCCGCCGCCGTTATTCCGGCCTGTGCAAACGCGTAATCGCCTATTACCTCTGCCGCCGATAAATCAATGCTTTGCAGCTTTGAAGCACCGCAGAACGCCGCGTAACCGATAGCCGTGGGAAGCGCGCCTATCTCGGCAATTCCCGTGCAGCCGTAGAAGGCGTAATCGCCTATATTAGTTACCGTTGCGGGCAGTTCAACCGAAGTGAGTGCCCATCTCTCTGCCATCGTCCACTCGCTTAAAGCAAACGCCGCTCTGCCTATCACGGTTGCGCCGCTCTCAAGCGCAAACGATTTGAGTGACGGGCTGTTTACAAAGATGCCCTCGCCCATTTCCGTCACCGCGCCGAGTGCCACGCTCTCAAGCGAGCCGCAGCCCTCAAACGCCCTGCCGCCAACCGACCTGACGCCGCGCATAACGACGGTTTTGAGCATATCGCAATTGCTGAACGCCCCTCTGCCTATCTCTTCTACAGCCGCGCTGTCAAGCGATTTTACGGAGGTGTTTGCAAATGCGTAATCGCCTATAACTCTGTTTCCTGCTATATTTGCAACCGTTATAAAGGTGTTTGCAAACGCATAAGCGGGGATGTACGGCTGTGCGTACTCGCTCACCTCAATCAGACCGGAGTTCATAAAGCAGCCCTCGCCTATCGAGGTGAGCGCGCTTATATCCGCCCTCTTGAGCTCCGTGCAGCCGCTGAATGCCCAGTTGCCTATCTCTCCGCCCGAAAGGGTTACCGCCTGACCGTCCGCAAAGACTATCTCGGTTGCCCCGTTTGCTCTTATCTGCGTTACGGCCTTTACGCCGTGGAAGGCGTTATCCGCAATCCTCTCTACGGTGGCGGTAATGCCGTCTGCCTTGCCAACGGGGAAGAGCAACAGTTCTCTGCCGTCAAGCGAGAACAGAACTCCGCCAAACGAGGAATATTTAGTGCTGCCCGCCGGTGCGTTGAACGCCTTGATGGTAGTGCCCGCAAACGGCGACTGATCTGAATAAATTTTGGAAATATCGTATTCGTCCGAGAGAATCACGCTCTCTATCGGCGTTTCTGCAAACAGGTGCGAGCCAACGCTCACAAGCCCCTTGGGCATCTCAAAGCTCTTGAGCCCCGTTGCGCTGAACGCCCAGCTGCCTATCTCGCGCACGGTAACGCCGCCAAAGCTTACCGCGGTGAGTGCCGTGCCCTCAAACGCCCTTTGGCCGATAGCGAACTCAACCGCTATCTCTCCGCCGTTTTTATCGGTGGGGTTTTCAAACGTAACAGAGCCGAGCTGACTGCAGCCGCTGAACGCGCCCTCGCCGATATTCGGTGTGCGAAGGGTTATTTGCTTAAGCCCCGTGCAAGCCGCAAAGCTTTCGGTTATCACGTCCGTACCGCCCGTGGACTGATTGAACTGATAATACTGTGCCTTGCAGCTTGAGAACATGCCGCCACCTATCGCGGTGTATCTGCCGGTGGTTACGCTCCTTAGCGCCGTGCAGCCGGTAAATACGTGGCTACCCGCAACGTGCAATCCGGAGATATCCGCGCTTTCAAGCGAGGTGCAGCCGGCAAACGCCATATCGTGTATCGTTCCGGCGTTGGTGAGGCCGTCCTTACCGCTCGCACTCACGGTGCCGAAGCGTTTAAGGCTCGTGCAGCCCTTGAAGGCGCCCACGCCGAAGGTTACCGTTTTAAGGTTGCTCATATCGAACAGCTCAAGCGCCGTACAGCCCTCGAACGCGCTGTGCGAAACGAGCGTAAGATCTGCATCGGCAACGGGCATTGCGCCGTCCTCAATAAAGTAAACTGCCTTTAGCGAGGTGCATCCGATAAACGCGCGCTCGTGTATCTCGATAACGCTCTTGGGGATTATAACCTCGGTTATATCGGCGTTGTTTTCAAACGCTTCCTCGCCGATATACATGATGTTCATATCGGTAGGTATCACTACCCTTCCGCCAACGCCCTCGTACTTGGTGAGGATGAAGTTTGAAACGTAAAACTCGTCCCTTACCCTTATCGTAACACCCGTTGAATAGCTGGTGCCCTTGATTATGGCGTTGATTATTGCCGTTCCCTTTTTGAGGGCTTTTACCTCGCCCGTGCCCGATACGGAAACGACGGATTCCTTACTTGTGGTCCACTCTATCTCCAACTCGTCCATCGGGTAGTACCACGGATCGGGTATGAGCTGAAGCTTGAACGAATCGCCGGGGTTGACCTCCACAAAGCCCTCTGCCTTTTGCAGGCCGTCTGCGGAGTTCTTTATTATGCCGAACGAAAGGGCGGGCTTTGAAAGCACCACGTCGCTTTCCGTTACGGTTATCTTAACCCTCTCCGTCTTCTTGCCGTTTGAAATTCTCAGCGTGGTTTCGCCGGGGGCTATGCCCACCACCGTGCCGTTTTTAACGGAAATAACCGTTTTATCGTAATTCCACGTGAAGTTGGAGGGATTTGCCTTGCCGTCGTAGGCAAGCTCTATCTTGGCACTCTCGTACACGCCGAGCGTTATATCCTTGCTGCCCACAACCTCAAAGGTATCGGGGAGAACGGACGCCTGCGCCTGTGCCGTGTTGATCTTGTAAACGTTGTAGTTGAGGGCGTAATCGTCCACCTGAACGTAAAGCTCGCCGTCGTACCTATCGTAAATGTCGGTAACCTCTATCGAAACGGTCGTCGTGCCGTTCTTGTTCGCGTTGCGAACGGGGGTGATATAGTCGGTAACCAGCTTTAGCTCGTTGCCCTCGAGATAGCATAGCATAAGCGACTGGGGATAGCGGTTGTCGTACACGTCAAAATCCAGATATATCCTCTGCTTTTGCTTGTTTCCGTCGGTATAGTCGTAATAGCGCACCCTCACGTCCTCAAGGATGGGTGCCTCGTAGTCCACGTAGAAGGAGAAGGTAAACGTGTTCTCCTCGGGGACCTCCGTGCCGTCATCGTAATTCATGCGGAAGGCGAAGCTCATCGTGTACTTGCCGTTTGCAACGAGCCCGTATTCATCGGGAACGAGCTTCAGTTCCACGTTTGCGGGCAGGGGCGATCCACCCCTCGTCATGGCCTTGCCTACGTCGTACATCGTATCCGACAGAATAAGCTCGCCCGTGGTCGCATCGGTAAGCGTGTAAGACACCTCTCTCGCGTTTCTCAAAAGCCCCGCGTAAACGGCGTGCAGGCGTGTGCTGGTCATATAATTGCCCTCACCGCTTGCCGAAACGTAGGTGTTGTACCTCGATACGGAGCAGTACTCCTCGTTTGCGTACATGGGATCGTCAAACTCATCCAGATCGTAAAGATAGGTTCCCATGGGGAGGATGTACTGGTTGTTGTAGTAGGATGAGAACGCCTGCGTTGCCCAAACCTGTGCCTGTGGCTTTTCGTCCTCGTCTATCGAGGAATCCTGCTCGAACGCGGATAGCTCAAACACCGTGTAATCGAGCATGGGAGCGGACTCCCAGTCCCCACTAAAGCCGAGGAAGGGAACGACGAGATCGCATTGATCTGCCGCGTTGCCGTCCTTAGATAAAAGCTTTATAAAGCCCTCTGCAAACATGCCGTTTTCAAAGGTGGAGGTTATATACGCCTCGTCCTCGGCGGTAAGCTTTATAACCGCCGTTATCTCAACCGTTTGCCCTGCGGCAACGGTAAGACTGCCGTTTATTTCCGTTCCGCCCGCATAGAGGGTGTTTTTGCCCTCAAGCAGATACGCCTGCTCTGCAACGGCAAGCCCGTCGATAGAGAGGCTCTCGGTCATCAGCACGACCTCGGGCGTAAACGTGAGCGCCGCCTCGGAGAAGTTCCTCACCGTGAATTTGCCCGTGTAGGTCAAAAGCCCGTCCTCGGGATCCCTCTCGCCCTCGCCAAACTCAAGCTTGGGGCGATAGTCGTTCTCCTCGCTGTCCGTTGCCAAAAGCGCGCCCGTGGTAACGCTGTCTATAAGGCTGGCGAGGCCTGCACCCTGCTTTCTCGGCGAGTAGGGCAAGCCGTCCTCGTCGAGCGCGGTGGTCGCCGTGCTCATCATAAGCTGGTTGGTTATCCTCGTAACCGCCCTGTTTATCTCCACGTCCGTACCGGTAAGCTCAGACGCAAATTTCTCTCTCACGTATTCCCTCAAAATAGCCGCAAAGCCCGCCATGTTGGGCGCCGCCATAGAGGTTCCGCTGTACTCGTCGTATCCGCCCGCTACGGTAGAGGTTATCTCACCGCCGTGCGCGGTTATCTCGGGCTTTAGCTTGAGATCCGGCGTGGGGCCCCAGGATGAGAAGTCGCTCATGAACGGGCCTGCGGAGAACCCGTCGCTAAGCTTTATCGTGCCGAGAAGGTCGTTGCCGTCCCCCCTGTGCTGTGCGCCCTTATATAGCGCGACGCCCGCCTCAAACGAAACGGATATCGCGGGGATGGGTTCCTCTATCTCGCCGAGGTTCATCTTTATCTTGCCGGCAACGTTGTTGTAAACGATTATGCCCTCTGCGCCCATTTCCATAGCGATCTCAACCTTTTCCTTAAAGGTGTTATCGCCGCGCTGAACGAGAACAAGCCTCGGCTTTGTATCGTCCTTCAAAAGATTTTCAACCTTTTTGGTGTACTCGGCGGCCTTGCCCACGCCCTTTACAAGCACGTACTCGAACACGCCGTTTGCCTCGGGATATTTTTCGTTAAGTGCCTTTGCAAAATCGTAAGGCACGGAGTTTTCATCGCTCGATTCCTCAAAGAACACCGCCGTTTCGTGCCCGCTTACACCCTCGTTTGCGAGCAGATAATCGGACTTTTTACCGTTGATGCTGGCAACCGACATGGCAGCCGCGTACGTTGACGGAGAGCCTACGGTTGAAGAATCGGGGTTGGATGCAAGGTTTGTTCCGAACGCACTGCCGTAGCCTGCGCTGAAATCGTTGCTCGCCGCGCATATCAGGCTTATGCCCGCCTCTCTTATCGAGGAGTAAACGTCGTTTAAAAGCGCGCCCTCGGGGTCTGCATCGCTCTCATCCGAGAAGCCGCCCGAAGTTCCGAGCGACATATTGATAACGTCTACGCCGAGCTTGACGCAATCGTCCAGCGCGGCTATAAGATCCTCCGTAACCGCACCGCCGAGGTTTTCACTCTCAAGATCGTCCGTAAACGTCTTGCATATCACCAGCTGTGCGTCGGGCGCAACGCCGATGAAGGGCTCGTTTATCTGATTTCCGTCCTTATCCGTGTAGCCGTCGTCCTGCCCCGCAATGATGCCGGCAACGTGAACGCCGTGGCTGGAATAGGATGGGTAAACGTCAGCGTCGTCATCCGCGTAGTCGAACGCAAAGGGAACCTTATCGCTAACGTAAAAATCGTTCGCTGTGAAGCTCTTGCCTTGGCCCTGCCCCCTCTTTACCGCGGAGAGCTGTGCGCTGCCCGTTTTTGCAACTGCCGCCTCAACCTCTGCGCGTGTGAGCGCGAGAGTGGACGAAGGGGGAAGAGTCTGAAAAGCGTCGTGCGTATAGTCAAGCCCCGTATCGAGAACGGCAACTACCGTGCCCGCACCCGAATAGCCGAATTTGCTTATTATCTCAGACGAGTCGTAAATACCCGTGTCGTAAACGTTGGTCTTGTTGACGGTAGCCGCGCCTGCAAGGCTATCGCCGCCATCCGACGAATAGCTCTCAACCGCCTCGGGGTATGCGTACCTTTCGGAAACGTAAACGCCCTCAACGCCTGCAATGGATTTTATTGCGGAAATGCTCTTAACACTCGTTTTTACGGCAACGGCGTTCACAACGGTATCGAACCCGTCCACGTAGGAATAGCTTATGCCGTGCGATCTCAGCCTTTTTAGCAGCGCGTTCTGCTCGTTTTCAACAGCCCTGATCTGCGCCCTGCCCTCTGCCGTGGAGAGGTAACCGCCGTTTCCGCTTACGCCCTCCATAAGCGTTTTGCCCGAAAGCCTTATTATCACCGTCTTTATCTCGCTGCCGTCCTTCGCCTCTATAACCGAGGAGTTGAAATTCTGCCTTCTTATAGCGGAAGCATCCACGCTGCCCGTAACCCTTTCAAAGGCGGAAACCGCCTCAACAACTCCGTTGCCCCCGTTTTGAGCATGCGAGGACACCTGCCCCAAAAATGCGGAGAGGCAGAATGCCAGGGTGA
This sequence comes from Clostridia bacterium, assembly GCA_017501205.1. Taxonomy (GTDB): domain Bacteria; phylum Bacillota; class Clostridia; order Christensenellales; family Borkfalkiaceae; genus RGIG3732. The sequence goes on along the minus strand of JAFVXM010000079.1, from coordinate 3,671 downwards.
ATATTACGGTTAGCAGTCTTCTGTTTTTAAGCTTCATTTTTCCTCCATAGGTCAAGCTTTGCCTAACGCACGGGCGCCTTGCCCGCGGCGACACGCATACGGCGGCGTGCGCGCGTAAGCGTTTTACATATAATATAAAATAATGATAGACATAAATTGCATTGTATAATATTATACATTACGCTCAAGAAAAAAGCAATTATTTTAAGCGTGTTTTTTCGATATTTTTTGCATAAAAATCATTTTGAATAAAAGTGGGCTTTTTTTGCAACCGCTCCCACCCCTCAAAAACAAATTTCCTATCAATTATATATATTATTATCTCTAATTTTTGAAAAAAATTCTCACCAAAACCAAATAAAAAACCGACTTTCGCCGATTTTTTTATTGCATAATTTGGTTACATAAATGAATATTGTTTGCATAAATTCACATTTTTTAGGGAAAGTGTCCGCCAATGGAAAACACTTTAAGCCGCCGTCCGCTTTAAAAAAAAGCGCAAAAAAAAAGGGCAAAAGCCCAAAACCGAGGCTGCCAAGCCACGGCAGACCTTAAAGCGATTGCCCGAAAAATCAAACGAATAATTTATAAAAACGTGCGTTTACGTGCGTTTTAGGGCGTTTTTCACCCTCCTGCCGATAATCGAGGCAGCGAGGAGCTTGAGAGCATCAGGCACAATAAACGGCAAAACCGTAACGGAAATTGCATAGCTTCCGCTCACCGCGCCGTACCAAACGGCACCCACGGCGTAGCACACCAAAAGCCCCGCCGCACAGCCAACCTCACACGGCAGGCGTTTTTTGTTCGCCGCGCGCAAAATAAGGCACACAAGGGGTAATACCGCAAGCCCCACGAGGTAACCGCCCGTAACCGAAAACAGCGCCTGCACACCGCCCCCGTGAGAGAACACGGGCAAGCCCAAAAGCCCGACGCAAACGTACGCCAAAACGCAAAAAGCCGCCTTTTTCTCACCTAAAACGAATATTACGAGAAAAACGCCGAGCGTTTGCAGGGTGATAGGAACGGCGAGCGGCAGGCGGATAAGCGAGCAAACGCACACGAGCGCCGCCCCAAGCGCCACCTCGGCAACCGCTCTCCCCCTTCCACTATCTTTTAAGTTGTTTTTACCATGCTTTTCTACCATACGGAATATTTTACACTCAAAAACAAAAAATGTCAACCGTACTTAAAAAAATGCGGTTGACATTGCATAGCATTATTTTATTTTTGGCTATAACGCAGAGAGGAGAGCTTATTTGCTCTTTATCATCTTCTCAAGCTCCTTCATAAAGGTAGAAACGTCCTTAAAGGAGCGATAGACGGAAGCAAAGCGGACGTAGGCAACCTCGTCGATCTCTTTAAGCCCAACCATAACCATCTCACCTATCTGCTTGGTGGTTACCTCCTGATCGAGGCTGTTATAGATCTGTTTTTTGATATCGTCCACAAGCTTATCTATCTTATACATGGGCACCGGTCGCTTCTCGCACGATTTGATTATGCCGCCCTTGAGCTTGTTCTCATCGAACATCTCGCGGGTGCCGCTCGCCTTGATAACCAAAATGGGCGTGGTTTCAACCGTTTCGTAGGTGGTAAACCTTCTGCCGCACTCGGTACATTCACGGCGGCGACGTATTGAAGATCCGTCGTCCGTCGCGCGTGAGTCAATAACCTTACTGTCCGTACAGCCGCAATACATACACTTCATAAAAAACCCTCCGATATATTTTGCGCCCTGCTCCGCCAAACGGCGGAAAGTATCCGGTTTCTCCTTGTGGAGGAGCGCTAATCGTCCCCTACCTTTTTATTTTATCATATTTTTTGGATTTTGTATATTTTTTTTGCCCACTTTTTTCGGCTTTTTTTGCGTTTACGCTTGAAAAAGGGGACTTTCCTGCAATTCTGTAAGCCTTTTCAACCAGCCTTGCGTTCTCCGCCTTGCGGTACTGAAGCAGCGCCCTCTGCATGCGTTTTTCCTCCGGGCTTTTGGGAACGTAAACCTTCTCCATGGTATCGGGATCAATGCCCGTGTAGAACATGCACGTTGATCTCGTTGACGGCGTGGGGTAAAAATCCTGCACCTGCTCGGGCATATAGTGGATGGATTTGAGGTATTCGGTAAGCTCCACCGCCTCCTTCACGTTGCACTGCGGGTGCGAGGAGATAAGATACGGCACGAGATACTGCTTTTTGCCCAGCCGCTCGTTTGCAAGCCTGTACCTCTCGGCAAAGCTCTTGTAAACGGAAAAATCGGGCTTGTTCATACAGGCAAGCACCTTGCTGCTGCAATGCTCGGGCGCAACCTTGAGCTGACCGCTTATGTGGTGCTTTACGAGCGTATCGAGAACGGACTTGTCGGCGTCGTACATAACGTAATCAAACCTGATGCCGCTCCTTATAAAAACCTTTTTCACCTTGGGTATCCTGCGCGCCTTTTCCAAAAGGGAAATGAAGCCGCTGTGATCCACCCTCAAGTTCTTGCACGGCTTGAAGCCGATGCAGTATTTATCCTTACAAACCCCGTATTTCAGCTGTTTTTCGCACGATGGCTCGCGGAAGTTTGCCGATGGGCCGGATAAATCGTGCACGTAGCCCTTAAAGTCCTTATCCGCGGTGAGCAGCTCTATCTCCTTCAAAATGCTCTCGTCGCTGCGCTTTTGCACCCTTCTGCCCTGATGGTAATTGAGGGCGCAGTAGGAGCAGCTTCCGAAGCAGCCGCGGTGAGAGGTTACCGAGAATTTGACCTCCTCAATAGACTTGATGCCCCCCTCATTCTCGTACATGGGGTGATAGGTGCGCGCAAACGGCAGGGCGTATATCTCGTCCATCTCCTTTTCGGTCAGCGCGAAGGCAGGCAGATTTTGCACGGCAAGCCACTCGTCGTCCTGCTGCTGAAAGATAACTGCGGCGTTGAGCGCATCGGTATTCCTGCTCTGCTGGCGGAAGGCCTTTGCGTAAAGCGTCTTATCCGTTTTGCACTCGGTATACGAGGGCATCTCAACTCCGCCCTTTTCTATGAGCCTTGCCCTTTCCTCAACACGCCTCAAAACGAGTGTGCCGCGCACGTCCTTAATTTTAGCAAGCGGCACTCCGCGCGCAACGAGGGCGAGAACGTCCTTTATCGGGTTTTCACCCATGCCGTATATCAGCATATCCGCACCGCTATCGTAAAGCACCGAGCGCATGACCGTATCCGACCAGTAATCGTAATGCGCAAACCGCCTGAGACTCGCCTCTATACCGCCGATGACCACGGGGCTTGAGGGAAACAGACGCTTGAGCGCCTTGGTGTAAACTATAAGCTGCCTGTCCGGGCGCTTGCCCTGCTTTGAAGCCGGGCTGTAAACGTCGTCCGTGCGCCTTCTCTTGGCAACGGTGTAGTTGTTAACCATGCTGTCCACCACGCCGCCGCTTACTAAAAAGCCGTGCTTGGGCGTGGGGAAGGCCGTGTACTCCTCGTCCGTAATGGGCTGCGGAATTATGCCGATGGAAAACCCAAGCGACTGCACGAGCCTCGCTATAATGGCGTGCCCGTAGGTGGGATGATCGACGTACGCATCCGACGAGATCAGCACGAAATCGACCTCGTTTGGATTATTAAGTTGCTCTCTCGATACGGGGATAAACATAATTTCTTCCTAAAAAGTGTTGTTTTTGTGTGATTTAGGGGG
>JAFVXM010000078.1 GCA_017501205.1 Clostridia bacterium | reverse complement strand
CGGACGCGAGCAATGCAGAAAGACTTATAGGACCTTCCGCATCCACCCGAGTAGAGGATGACGACGGCTTTAAAAAATATTCTCTTGTTCCGTCCCCGTCAAGCTGCGGTAGCGCAAGATACACGCACGCAACAGCCGCCGCTATATATATAAGGACGCATCTCCATCCGTTTGCCTTCATACGTTCAGATTATTTCCTCGCGGCAAAAAAATAAACGCCCCAATTTAAAGCGTTTAACGTATTCGAGCATTTTTGCCACGCGTCGGCATTTTTCGGCAACAAAAACAAAAAACCCCGTTTTTCTCACAAAAACGGGGTAAAATATTTTTTAGTCATCAAGATAATCAACGATATCGTTAAGAGAAGGAAGCACGAAATCGGGATCTATGTCACTCGCCTTAAGCATCTTTTCGGTCGTCTGTCCGCTGAGAACTGCAAGCGTGTAAAAGCGGCAATCAATTCCAAATTTTATATCCGTTTCAAGCTTATCGCCAACCATAAGAATTTCATCTGCATTGCAATTTAAAACGGACATTATCTTTTCGCCCATAAATTTAGACGGCATACCGACCGTGGCAGACGGCTTAATGCCCGTGCACGCCTCTACGATTTTTGCAAACGATCCGCAGTCGGGCAAAGCGTTTCCGCTATAATAATTATATAGATCGGGGTGCGTTTGAACAAACACCGCTCCGTTTCTGACGGCGGTTATAAGCTTTGCAAGCTTTTCGTATGACATTGTCGTATCAAGCCCTAACACGGCGACCTCAGGGTTATCGTCCACCACCAGCACACCCGCTTCCTTAAACGAAGCCTCAAGTGCAGAGGTGCCTATGAGGTACACTCTTTTACCGGGATAGTTTTCCTTAACGTAATCAATGGTGGCCGAGCCCGACGAATAGAACAGATCCCTATCGTCGCTCAAGCCCATCTCGTCAAACGTATCCTTCAAATATGCCCTGCCGCAGGATGAGTTGTTGGTTATAAACAAAAGCATCTTGCCGCTTTCCCTGAGCCTATTGAGCGTATAAGCCATATCGCCTATCGGCTCGCCGCCGTAGCTGACCGTGCCGCTTATATCGCAAACGACGTATTTAATTTTTCTTAAAGCCTTTTTTAACATACAGAAAGTACCCTTTTTCTCGCGTTATTAAACGTTTGATACCTTTCCGATCTCCGCGTAAAGCTTGAGCCTTGCCTCGAGATTCGGATTTTTTTCTTTTGATTTTTCGGTATTTAGCCCATCTGAAAGATCGAACTGCGAGCTCTTTGCGTGGCCGATAACCGCCCATAGATTTCTTGAAAGCTCCTCAGAAAGGCCCTTGCCCTGAACGAAAAGCTGACGGGGCGAATTTATATCCATGCAGGGCAGGGTGAACATTCCGTTCTCCCTTGCAAGCTCGGTTATCTGTTCTCTCTTATGCTCGGAAATGGCATCGGGCACGTACTCGATAGCATCCACGCCCCACCTTCCAAGATCGCTTATAAACTCGCTGAGATACTCGTCCTCGTGTTTTTCTACGAGAACGCCGTTTTCGTAAAACTTGTGCCTTTCGCCAACGTATGTATAGGTGCAAAGCCCACCAAATTCCCTTGCGAGCGCCACAATATCCTCAATGCTCTCCATCTCATCAACGTTCACGTAGAAGAACTTGGTTTCATGCTTTAAGCAATTCAAAAGGTCAAAGGCGTAGTACGGGTTTGCCGTATCGGATATAGCAGGCAAAAACTCTTCCTCAATGTTTATGCCCAGCTCGCCCGTCAAAAAGCCCTTGATCGCCTCGGCATCGCCAAATTTTTCAATCAGCTTTTGCGCAAAGGTATATAAAATATGCCTTTCCGTAACAGTACCGCCCTCACCGTATTTGGAAAGGGGCACAACCTCTTTTTCAAAATTTATGGAAATATCGTATTTTCTCAGCCTGTTATTGAACTTTTCCACCATCCTCGCATCGCGGGCAATGCGGCGCTTGCGGATGTACTCAAGGCGCTTGTTGAGGCTCTTCCAGCTGCGTTCGGGTATTCCCCTTATCGCAACAAAGCCTATATCTCTCTCGTAAAAATTATTGAGCCATCTGCCTTTGCCCGTGTAAAAACGCGCGCGAAGCTGAAGCCCTGCCGAGCTCTCCATACCGAGAATTGCTGCGGCGGCAGTAAACTCATCCGCACCGGAAAGTGTGTCGTGATCGGAAACCGAGGCACAGCCAAGACCGCTTCTGTACGCCATATAAGCGGCGAGCGACGGAGTGTACGGAGAAAAGGAATAATAGGTGTGAACGGAAAGCGTTCCACCGTTCATATCCACCTCCGGGATAAGCGAGCTATCGTCTTCCTCTGCTCTTTTCAAAAGCTTAACAGCCTTTATTCGCTTGCCCTCACTCTTTGCGGATAACATACTTACGAGTTGTTCTCTATCCATAATAGCCCTCATAGATTTATTTTGGTCTATAATATTTAATATTTTAATGTGTTTTAACGGCTTTGTCAAGCAATTTACCGCACGCCAAACGCCGGCAAGCATCAAAAACACGGCAAAACGCGCGATAAAGGACACTTTTACTTAAAAACTTTTTTACGGCTTTTTTAAAAACCCCCTTTTTCACGCAAAAATCGCACTAACACCCGGCCGGCCGTGGGCACGCTCAAAGCCCCAAAAAACAAGCAAAGAGCATCCCCTTTGCATCCATCACCGTATAAAAAGCTCTACGCTTAAGCTGCCATGCGGCGTTAACTTTAAGCCGCACAGTCCCTCTTCCTTTCGTTTTCTTGACACCCACCCCAAACATTTTACGCTGAAAAACAGCAAAAAATGCTTATATCGCCTTGATTTTTAGTTAAAAAATTACATAAGGCAAAAAAGTTAATAAAATTGAAAAAAATTTTTTAAAAAACCCTTGAAATTTCTAAAATTTATGTTATAATTGAATTTAGAAAAGTTATTTTCTGTCAACAAAATATGTGGAGGTAAAACATGAACAAGAGCGAATTCGTACGCGCTTATGCCGATAAGCTCGGCGTTACCATTAAAGAGGCTGAAGCAAACCTTATGGCTTTTAAGGAAACCCTTACTGACGTTCTTGCAACCGGCGAGTACGTTCATATCTCCGGCTTCGCTACGTTTGAGCTTCGCGATAAGGACGCTCGCGCAGGCATCAACCCCAAAACCGGTGACAAGGTTGATATCCCCGCTTGCAAAACCCCCGTTGCAAAGTTCAGCAAGAGCTACAAAGAGGTTTTCAACAAATAATTTAAGTTAACGCGGAACACAAACCGAGCGGTTAGATATCTGACCGCTGTTTTGTATGCACAAAAAAAGCTTAAATTTTTTTCAAGCCATGCAAGCGCAGCACGCTATACTTTGCCGAGGTGTAAAGTGAGGCGTGCTTCTTTTTTGCTTTTATAAAAAGCATATATAAAAATTATACGGTTTTTAGCGGTAAATACTTTGCAAAACAAAAAAAATAGTGTATAATAAATAAGGTTTGAAGATAAACTTCAGCGCATAGCTCTGCTATGCGGCAGCAATTTTTGATAAATCAGTTGGAGGATTATTATACAATGGCACTCGTAACAAGTAAAAAAATGTTTGAAATGGCTTACAAGAACGGCTATGCTATCGGCGCATTCAACGTTAACAACATGGAAATCGTTCAGGGTATAACCGAAGCCTGCAAGGAAGAAAACGCACCTGTTATTCTTCAGGTTTCTAAGGGCGCACGCGCTTACGCAAACCACACCTATCTCGTAAAGCTCGTTGAGGCAGCTGTTATCGAATGCCCCAACATCCCCGTTGTTCTTCACCTTGACCACGGCCCCGATTTCGAGACCTGTAAGTCCTGTATCGACGGCGGCTTCACCTCCGTTATGATCGACGGTTCTCACCTCTCCTTCAAGGAAAACATTGAGGTTACCAAGAGAGTTGTTGAGTACGCACACGACCACGGCGTTGTAGTAGAAGGCGAGCTCGGAACTTTGGCAGGTATTGAGGATGAGGTTGCTGTTGAGCACGGCAAGGAATCCTACACCAAGCCCGAAGAGGTTGAAGAGTTCGTTACCAAGACGGGTGTTGACTCCCTCGCTATCGCAATCGGTACCTCTCACGGTGCTTACAAGTTTAAGCCCGAGCAGTGCACCAGAAACGAAAAGGGTATCCTCGTTCCCCCCGCACTCCGCTTCGATATTCTTGAAGAAGTTTGCAACAGGCTCCCCAACTTCCCCATCGTTCTCCACGGTTCTTCCTCCGTTCCTCAGGAATACGTTCAGATGGTTAACACCTTCGGCGGCAAGATGCCCGATGCTATCGGCGTTCCCGAAGAACAGCTCCGTCAGGCTGCTAAGCTCTCCGTATGTAAGATCAACATTGACTCTGACCTCCGTCTCGCTATGACCGGTACCATCAGAAAGTTCTTCGCAGAGCAGCCCAGCAAATTTGACCCCAGAGAATATCTTAAGCCCGCACGTGCTAACATCAAAGAGATCGTTCGTCATAAGCTCGTTAACGTTCTCGGCTGCGCAGGCAAGGCTGACGAATGCAAATAATATAAAAATCAAGCCACTTCTTGCAAGTGGCTTTTTTTTGCGTTTTTGCGCGAAAAAGGGGGCTTTTTGCGGTTGAGGGGGGGCACAAAGCAGGCTCATCCTATCTCTGCCTTATAGCACAGCGCTTGCAAAAACACCGCCACCGTGGTATAATAGCATTGCAGCGAATAAAACTGCGCCCTTTAACAAAACGGTTAAGGAGGTAAAACACAATGAAAGACGATCGTTCAAACTGCGAGGCAAGCCTTTTAAAAAGGATATCGCAACGGATCAAAAAGCCCTTAATTGCGTTATCGTACGCGCTCGTTATCTTTCTTTTCATGCTCGGGCTAATCTGGACGGGTGGTGAAAACCTGATGTATAACAGCGTGATAATGCCCATCGCGGGAGCACTTGGCTACCTCGTTTTTAAGTGGAAGGCTATTTATAAATTGCCCATGATTTTGCTGCTTCTCACTGCCGCCGCGTGCGCCTTCAAGCTGATTGAAGCGGCATTTTCGGGGATAATCCTCATGGCACTTATTTACTCCGTTCTGGTTGCTGTGGGAGTTGCAATTGCCTTTCTTTTTCACTTTGCTCTTAAAAGGGAGGTTGACAAATGAAAAAGCGCATACTGAAAATTATAGCCCTATGCCTTGGCGTGGCGCTCACGATAGGCACTTGCGCCTTTGCAAACGCTCTTGTGGGAAACCCCATTTCAAAAATGCTTGCCGAGGGCACCGCTAAAAAACACGTTGCGGCAAGCTACCCAAACACCGGCTACACGGTGGAGAGCGTAACCTATAGCTTTAAAACGGGCGAATATTATGCACTCGTCAATAATCCGAGCAACGTGGACGAGCACTTCTCCCTGACGCTTTCAATGCTTGGAAAGCTTTTGGATGACGATTACACCTTCCGCGTTGAGGAGCACCAGAACGTGGCCAACAGAATTTACTTTGAATACCGCGCCTTGGTTGACGCCGTTCTTACAAGCTACGCCTACCCGTACAGCGTGTCCCTTGGCTACGGCGATTTTCTGATTGCGGACGAGCACGAATTCAGCCCGGAAAACGCATTGAAGAGGTCGGAGCTTAAAAACGGCGAGGCGTATAACGTGGGTGAGCTTGGCGGAAAAAGCGCAATGCTCGTTCTCTATATTGACAGCGATGCCGTAACCACCCAAAGAGCCGCAGAGGTGCTGCTTAAAACAAAGGAGCTGATGAACAGATCGGGCGTGTATTTTTACGCCGTCCACCTCGTTTTGCAGTATCCCCCTTACGATGAGCAAAAGCCATACGCGCGCCCCGAAGGCAGTGTTGATCTTTTAAACTTCCTCGCCTCGGATATTTACGAGGACGGAATAACAGCCCGCATAGAAGATTGCGCAAAAAGCACGCAGGACTACTACAGCAGGCTGGACAAAAACAGATAAGAATAATAAAAGCCCCCTAAATCGCGCAAAAACAGGGTTATCGGCGCGGGAAGCGTTGTAACAAAGGATATCCCCGAAAACTCCGTTGCCGTTGGCAATCCGTGCAGGGTTCTTCGGGAAATTTCCCAAAAGGACAGAGAATTCTTTTATAAAAACGAGCGGATCGATTTGGAAAACCTTTAACAGACGGCTATCCGTTTTGCCGTATTTTCATCCTTTGCCAGCTTATAAAGCCGTAAATATCGTTAAACAAAAATGCCACAAAGCACACCGCAACCGAAACGTATCTGATGCTCATTATGCTTGCAAGCGTCCACAAAACGATGAGTATT